>CAWUOA010000010.1:0-23673 GCA_963923225.1 uncultured Planctomycetaceae bacterium | reverse complement strand
CCTCCAGCGGCGTGCCGTCGATGGCGTTGAGGAAATTGAGGGGAATCGACTCCACGCCGAGGTTTCTCAGCTCCATCGCCATGTCGACCAGGTCGGCCCGCGTCTCCCCCATCCCCATGATCCCGCCGCTGCACAGCTCGAGGCCGGCGGACCGGCACGCGGCCAGCGTGGAGACGCGGTCGGCGTAGCCGTGGGTGGTGCAGACTTCGGGGTAGAAACGCTCGCTCGTGTTGAGATTGTGGTTCACCTTGTCGACCCCCGCCTCGGCGAGCCGTTTCGCCTGTTCCGGGGTGAGGAGGCCGAGGCAGGCGCAGATGTTGAGGTCGTACCGCGCCTTGATCTCCGGCACGATCCTGCACACGGCGTCCATCTCCCGCTCCGTCGGGCCGCGCGCGGAGATGACGATGCAGAACGTCTTCGATTGCCGTTCCGCCGCCAGCTTGGCCCCTTCGAGCAGCTTCGGCGCCGAGAGGAGGTTGTAGCGGGGGATCTCCGCGTCGGAGACCTTCGACTGGGAGCAGTAGCCGCAGTCCTCCGGGCAGAGGCCGCTCTTGGCGTTCATGAGGAAGAACAGCTGCACCGTGTTGCCGAAGTGGTGATGCCGGACTCGCCAGGCCGCGGCGAGGAGCCCGGGCAGCTCGACGTCGGGGGAGTCGAGGATCGAGAGCGCCTCCTCGCGCGTCACCGCGTCCCCTTCGAGGACGCGGCCGGCGAGTGCGTTCCAGTCGGGAACGTTCGCCGGAATCCGCCCCGGGGCCCGGGACGCTTCCGAGGAGACGGAGGTGGAGGGAGAGGCGGGAGCGGTAGCCATGGGGAGCCTCGGTGCCGGTCGGGGTGGGACGCCGGTCCGGATTCGGGCGGCGTCAGGGGCGAATGTATGCGAAGCGTCAATCTCCCGCCAAACCTCCGGTTTTTCCCGCGTCGTTCCCGAGCCCCCCCACCTTGACGCGGCAGGTGGGGCTGGGGGTGGAAGACACGACGCCGTGTGGGGGGCCGGGGTCTTCGGTGCAATGTTTCGGCCCGGTCCGACCGATAGAACACGGACGACCGTCACCACTCGCGCATCCCGAGGAAGCGTCATCATGGTCCGGACCCGAACCCACGAAGCCGCCGTTGTCGGATTGCTCGCGGCGCTGGCCACGTTCTGTGCCCTCGAGGCACGAGGCGGTCAGCCCTCCACCGTGGTCGGGCAATCCACGACGAAGACCGCGTCGACCGGGAAGCGACCGCTCGCCGAACGGATCAAGGCGGCCAATCGTCCGATCCGCCTGACGGCGGAGGCCGAACTCGCCCCGGACGAGGGTCTGATCCGTGACCTGTCCACCGCGGACGAGACGCCGAAACGCGACTGGCCGGTCGTGACGCCGACTTTCGACCTGGCCGAGACCGAGGGCGTTCACGAAGACGCCGACGGGCAGCACCCCGCTGCCGAACCGGCAGCCGTTCCTCCTCCGGACGCGGACGCCGTCGCTGCCAATCCGACGACCGCCGACGACGCGGGCCTGGTTGGGGAGGTGGCGGGCATCGACGCCACGGGGGAGGCCGAGGTCGTGGAAGAGCACACTGCGGCGAGCGTCGAGGCACCGTCCGAGCCATCGGTCGCCGCGCCCCGGCAGGTTCCCCCGGTCCGCCAGGCGCCGCCGCGCCGGACCGCGGCGCGGGTGACTCCGCAGCGCCGTGACGCGCTGCTCGGACGTCTCCGCACGGCGCTGGCGGAGATGCCGCGTCCGTTCGGCCTGCTTCCGGCGAACGAGCCCAGACCCGCCCCCCGCACGGCTCACCGGCAGCCTTCGCGCCAACCCGCGCCGATCGCCGTGGCGAAGGCCCCGCCCACCCTCGAACCCGCTCCGGGCGACCCGGTCGCCGCGTCGGAGGGTGTGACCGAGTCGGAACGGGAGGATGCAGACTCCGCCGAGGTCATCGCCGACGACGCTGGCCCCGATGAGGCCGCCGTCGCCGATGCGACGCCTCCTCTGGCCACACCGGTCGACGAATCCGCGACCGACGACGTCGTCGGCGACGCCGCAGCGGAAGTCGCTGCCGATGGAACCCCCTCGGCCGATCCGACCTCCGCGGAGGAGGCCGACTCGATCGCCGGCATGACCACCGACGCGGATGACGCGTCCTCGCCCAGTGCGGTGGCCGCGACCGAACCCCAGGCCGAGCCCGTGGCGGCGTCCCCATCCGCGCCCGGAGCCGCCCCTCGCCCCACGGCGAGGACGAACCACTCCCGGACCCGGGCGCCGAACTCGATCGTCCACCGGCCCCGTCCCTTCGAGCGCCTGCAGGCCGCGTTCGACGCGATGCCGCGACCGCTCGGCATCCTGCCGGCGCCCCGGCCGGAGATGCATGCCGCCACCGGGCCGCGTCGTGGCACGGCCGCCCCGCAACGGGCGGTGGCCAGGTCGACGGGCCGTGCGGCGACCGCCGCACCCGGATCGATCGCCGCGGAGACCGCCAGCGAGGGACAGAGTTCCACAAGCGCCGATGCCGCCGCTCCCGACGCTCTCGACGGGACCGCCGAGGCGACCGCCGAAGAGGGGCTGGCCGCGGCCGGAACAGATCGCACCGAATCGTACGGGACGGACGGCGCGGACGCCCTCGCCAGCACCGAGCCTGCCGCGACCGCCGGCGCCGGCGAGCCGGCCCTGTTGTCGGCCGACGAATCGGCCGCCGATGACACGCCGGCCGAGGCCGTGGCCTGCATCGAGGTCACGGTGGAGGGGCCGGATGGCGCGATCGAGCGGGGGAGCGACGTCACGCTCCATCTCACCGTCCGCAACACCGGCACCGTGGCGGCGCGGACCGTCACGCCCGTGTTCCACTTCGGGAAGGAGATCGAACCCAAGGCCATCGCCGGCCGCGACGGGACGCTCACCGAACAGGGGACGGTGGTCGTCGAGGCGCTGGCCGAACTGGCCCCCGGAGAGTCGATCGACGTCGAGGTCGTCGCCACCTGCCATCAAGTCGGCACCGCCCGGTTCCAGGGCGTGGTGTGGTGCGGAGAAGGCGATTCCGCCGAGCAGGTGCCGGTGGACGGCGAGCTCCGCGTCGTTCCCGCCCGCATCGCCACCGCCCCCGAGGGGCGCGCCCGGCGCTGACCGCCGCTCCCCGGCCGCGTCAGCCTTCGACGAGGCCCAGTGGGAACGGGGAGAGGAGCTCGAGGCCGGTGGCCGTGACGAGGTAGTCGTTCTCCAGGCGGATGCCGACCTCGAGCCCGGCGCCGTAGAGGGCGGGCTCGACCGCCACGACGTCCCCCTCCTCGAGCACGTCGTCCCACGACGGGTTGAGGTGGGGCGTCTCGTGGACGAACAGGCCGATGCCATGGCCGAGATGGCTGTTCCATGACCCCAGCGCCGGGGTGCCGTTGAGCCAGTCGTGGACTTCGTCGTAGATGTCGCGGCAGCGGACGCCGGCCCGCCCGGCCCGCTCCACGATTCCGAAGGCGCCGATCACGCGCTGGCAGGCCGCGATCTGGGCGTCGGTGGGGCGGCGGTCGACGGAGAGGGTCCGCGCGTTGTCGGAGAAGTAGCCGCGGTAGGCGGGGCCCAGGTCGAGGATGTAGAGCTCCCCGGCGCGGATCCGCCGGTCGCGCGGGGAGCCGCCGCGCACGCCGGAGGCGTAGTCGTTGCCGGTGTCGGTGAGCATCTCTCCGCACGACTCCACCGCCGCGGCCTGGAGGCTCGAGAAGACCTCGAGCTCGTTGACGCCCGGCGCGACGATCTCCCGGGCGCGGCGGTACATCGCCCCGGTGGAGTCGATGGCGCGACGCAGCAGCGCGAGCTCGTCGCGGTCCTTCCGGCGGCGCAGCCCCCACAGCACCGGATCGACGTCGACCAGCTCCGCGCCGGCGAAGAGCCGCGTGACGTGCGGGCAGCAGGAGGAGAACTCGACCGCGACGCGGCGGAACGGCCCGCGCGGGGCGAGCCAGTCCGCGAGGATCGCCGCCGCGGCCTGCCGCTGGTCGAGCCGGAGCGTCGACCGCCACTTGCTCTCGTAGACGCGCACGTCGTCCGCGGCGGCCGCCTCCACCTCCCGGTCGGGGCACACCAGGAGCGTGCGGCCGGAGGCGTCGATGGCCGCCAGCGGCGCCCGGCCCCAGCGGTAGTCCCAGCGATGCCCGGTGAGGTACTGCACGTGCTCGGGCGACGTCAGCACGACGAGATCCGGGCCGCAACCGGCCAGGGCCCGGGCCAGGCGGGCCTGCCGCTCGCGGCAGAGATCGAGATCGAGGAGCGGGATGCCGTTCATGAGGGCTCCGGGCGGTCGAGGCGGGGCGGGCGGGGACGCGTCAGTCGAGGCGTCCGACGAGCGACGGATCGAAGGGCGGGTACCGGGGGTCCATCCCCTCGAGCGTCTTCCGCAGGAGCCTCGCGACGACGAGGTTGCGGTACCACTTCTTGTCGGCCGGCACGACGTGCCAGGGGGCCTCGGGGAGGTTGCACAGCGAGATCGCGTCCTCGTAGGCCGTGGTGAAGTCGTTCCACAGCTTCCGGTCGTCGAGGTCGGCTGGCCCGAGCTTCCACTGTTTCTTCGGGTCCTCGAGGCGGGCGCGGAGGCGCTTGCGCTGCTCGTCGCGGCTGATGTGGAGGAAGCACTTCACGAACGTCACGCCGGCGTCGGTGAGGAGCTTCTCGAAGGCGTTGATCGGGGCGTACCGCGCCCGCCACGTCGCCTCCGGCACCAGCCCGCGCACACGGACCACGATCACGTCCTCGTAGTGCGAGCGGTTGAAGACGCCGATCCGCCCGTGGGCGGGGATCCGGGCGTGGACGCGCCACAGGAAGTCGTGCGAGAGCTCGAGTTCGCTCGGCGCCTTGAAGCTCGCCACGTCGAGGCATTGCGGGCTGATGCCGCTGGCCACCATCCGGATCGTGCCGTCCTTGCCGGAGGTGTCGATCCCCTGGAGGACGAGGACGACGGCGCGGCGCGATTCGGCGTACAGGCGCGAGGCGAGGTCGTCGAGCTTCTCGCAGTGCTGCCTGGTCTCGGCCTCGGCGGCCTCGCGGTCGAGGCCTTCGTGCCAGCCGGGGTCGAAGTCGGAAAGGCGGCAGCGCTCGCCGGCTGGCACCTGGAGGGGCTGCGTCATGGGACACTCCTCGGAATCGCCGCCGGCAGGGCGCCAGAGCGGACGGTGCGGAGTGTAGCAGGCTCGCTGGGGCCGGGGGTCAGGCGCCGGAATCGGTCAGGAGCATGGCGCGGGACGGCGTGGCCCGGTCGCGGCGACGGCGGGCACGCGGGGCGGCGATCATGCCCCCGTCGAGGGGCGCCCCGGCTGGCGACGCGTCGATCGCCCCGAGCGCCGCCATCTCCTCCCAGCCGAGCACTTCGGCTTCGGGGGCGGCGAGCACGTCGGCGATCGGACGGACTCCCGTCGCGCGGACATGGCAAGCCTCGTCCCCGACCATGACCACGAACGTCGTGCCGAGGGGGGCCGTGGGGCGGCCGGCGACGGACGGCTGAACGGTGCTCATGTGAGGGTCTCCCGAGGGGCGGGTGGTTGGCGACCGGCGGTGTGCCGGCCGGCTCGTCGAAAGTGCAAGCGTCGTGCCGGTCCGTCGGGTTACCTTTCTTTCACCCACGGGCCACGGCGCATCCTGCCCAAAACGCTTTTCCCCCCGGTCGCCATCCCCCGACGCCTTCTTTTCAGCAAGGCCGGAGGAAAATGCGTCACCCCGGAAGCGTGGACGGTCTGCAATTATTTCCATCGGCTTCACCCGCTCTGCCAATCGCAGCGGGGCGAAAATCGCCGACTGCAGCGACTGGGCGGGATGGGACGAATGAGCCCGCCGCGCCGGGGACGTCTCACACGTCGCCGAGATCGACCGGAGCTTCCCCGCCGCGGGCCGATTCCTCGCCGGCCGCGGCGACCGAGACCCTGAGGCGGTCCCGGAGCCGTGCGGCGAGCTCGTAGTCCTCCGCTTTGACGGCGTCGGCAAGTTGCTCCTCGAGCGTCTTGCCCACCTCGTAGCGGTTGCGAACGCTCTCCCGCATCTCCTCGAGACGGCGGACGAGCTCGTCGTCGGAGAATTGCTCCGCCGCGTCGTAGCGGGCGAACAGCGCGCGGAACTGGTCGAGGCCGACGTTGATCTCGCGGATCGCCGACGCCGCCCCCTTCTCCTCGAGGGTGGCCAGCGCCGTCGCCTGGACGCGGTGGAAGAGGACGAACGGCCGGTACTGCTCGTGCGACAGCGTCCATTCCTCGTCGGGGGAGTGTTCGCGGACGAAGTCCATGAAGGCCAGGCTGTGGTCGGCGTCCCGGGCCGCACGCCTGTATTCGCGCAGCGACAGCCAGCAAAGCCGGCGGTGGTAATACTGCACGAACTCGCGGTCGGCCTCCGCGCACTGCTCCTTGGTGAGTCGGAAGCTCCCCCCCTCGCGTACCACTTCGCCGACGAGGTAGTCGAAGTAGGTCTCGGCACCGTGGGGGTGGAGGCCGTCGGGGCGGAGATCGGTCTCCATCTGGAGCACGCCCATGTCGACACGCATCTGGAGAACGTCGCGCCCGTTGCGGGCCCGCACCAGCCGGGCGCTGATCTCGCCCGGCTTGTGTTCCCATCCGCGGAGGAGGCTGTCGATGTCGCGGGCACCTGCCATGAAGCGTCACCTCGGAGCGGTCGGCCACGGCGGAGAACGACGCCCCGAAGCAGGGCGTTCGTCGCCGATGAGACCCGCGGGATTATAGCCAGGCTTCCGGCGTCCGGCCCCCGGCCGTGCTCATTCGGCCGGACGGCGTCGCAGCGCCTTGGTCTCGCTGCGGCGGCGTTTCCCGGCGAGCCGCTCGGCGATCACCGAGCGGGGGACCTTCGTGCGCCGCCGTGTCTTGGGCGGATCGAGCGCTCGGGCGAGCAACGCGGACAGTTTCGCCATGCAATCGGCGACGTTCTGCGGCTGGTCGCGGAAACGCTGTCCGGTGATGACCAGGTGCCCTTCCTGCGTGAGCCGCGCCGCCACCAGCGCCACCAGGCGGCGGCGCACCGGGTCGGGCAGGGAAGGCGAGTGGCGGACGTCGAACCGGAGCACCGCCTTGCTCGACGTGCGGTTGACGTGCTGGCCTCCCGGGCCGCTCGAACGGACGAACTGCCAGGAGAGTTCGCTCGCCGGAATGACGAGCCTCCCGTCGCCGAGCCGGATTTCCTTGTCGCGTGCCATCTGCGGTAGCCTGCTCGTTGGATTCCAGGAAAAGAGATACGCGATTCGGCGCCCGTAGGGAAGCGCGGGGGCCGCCAGACATCCCGGAGACGCCCATGGCAGCCCCGTCGCCCCCGCTGGTCCTCCTCTTCGCGCTGCTCCTGGCCGTCCCTCCGGCGCTTCCTGCCGCCGAGCCGCCGCCGGTCCGCGACCTCTCGACGCGGCCGGGGGAGGACTGGCCCACCTTCCTCGGGCCGCGCGGCGACGGCACGAGCGACGCCCGCGGCATCCAGTCCCCCTGGCCCGCGGGCGGCCCGCGCGTGGTGTGGCACGCTCCGATCGGGGATGGCTACTGCGCGCCGGCCGTGGCGCGCGGCAGGGCGATCCTCTTCGATCGTGTCGACGATCGGCTTCGCCTTCGCGCCGTCGTCGCGGAGACGGGACTGCCGCTGTGGCAGGTCGAGCGGCCGGTGAGGTACGTCGACTCCTTCGGGTACGACGGCGGCCCGCGCGCCTGCCCGGTGGTCGTCGGGGACCGGATCCTCGCCTACGGTCCCGACGGCGGGCTCGAGTGCCGCGCCCTCGCCGACGGCTCGCTGCTCTGGGAGATCGACACCGCGAAGGACTTCCACGTGGTGCAGAACTTCTTCGGCGTCGGCACGGCCCCCCTCCCGCTCGACGTCGAAGGCCGGCGCCTGGTGGTGGTGCAGGTGGGGGGCAGCCCCGCCGGCACGCGCCCCCCGTCACCCGAACGCCTCGACGTCGTCAAGGGGCTCGACAGCGGGCTGGTGGCCTTCGATCTGGAGACCGGCCGCGAGGTGTGGCGTGCCACCGACCAGCTCGCCAGCTACAGCGTGCCGGTGAGGGCCACCATCGCCGGCCGCGACCGTCTCCTCGCCTGGATGCGAGACGACTTGGTCTCGGTCGAGCCGGCCACGGGGAAGGTGCTCGACCGCTTCCGTTGGAGGGCCGACGAGCTGTTCAGCGTCGTGGCCGCGAGTCCGGTGGTGGCGGGGGATCGGGTCCTTCTCAGCGAGTGCTACGGCCCCGGAAGCGTGCTGCTGGGCGTCGAGGACGACCGGTTCCGCGAGATCCGTCGCGACAAGCCCGGTGCCCGCCCCCGCCAGGCCCTCAAGGCCCATTGGAACACGCCGGTGCACCGCGAAGGGCACGTGTGGGCGTCGAGCGGGCGGAACGCCGGAGACGCGCAGCTGGTGTGCGTCGACGTCGAGAGCGGCGCGGTGCGGTGGAGCGAAGGTGGCCTCGCCCGTTCGAGCGTGACGCTCGTCGACGGGCACCTGCTCGTGCTCGGCGAGTACGGCGATCTCGTCTTGGCCCGCGCGAGCGCCGAGCGTTACGAGGAGATCTCGCGGGTCCGTCCGCTCGATCCCGCCACGGGCCGCGAGTTGCTCGTGGCGCCCTGCTGGGCGGCGCCGGTGGTGGCGCGAGGGATGGCGTGGGTGCGCGGCGCCGGGCGGATCGTCTGCATCGACCTCCTCGCCGGGGAATGATCGCCGGCGTGTGAGAGCGGCGGCGCCGATTCTGTCAAGGCCGGTCGGGGCGCCGTTCCCGGTCGGCGTTCGCCGCCGCGGCGCTCGGCCGCGGGCGTCGTCGGCAGGTTTCTCTTGTCGTTCCGCGCGGCGACGAACCATACTTCTTCGCCGCACGACCGCGTCTCCTCGGTGACGCCTCGCCGCGACCCTTCCGCTCCTGCAGGAACGACCCCGCCCATGTCCGATCCTTTCGTCGGCGAGCCGGTTCTCCGCGCGTCGATCAGCGAACTGTCGATGATGCGCTGGGACCTCGCGACGGAGCTCGAGGTGCTCTCCGCACTCGGCTTCGGCGGCGTCTCCTTGTGGCGGACGAAGCTCTCCGACGTCGGGGTCGCGGAGGCCCGAAAGCTGCTCCGTCGCAGCGGCATCCGCGTCTCGAGCCTGCAGTGGGCCGGTGGATTCACCGGGAGCGACGGCCGCACGTTCCGGGAGAGCGTCGACGACGCCTGGGAAGCGATCCGGGCGGCCGCGGCCCTCGGCTGCGGGGTGCTCGTGGTCCATCCCGGCTGCCGCGGCGGCCACACCCTCGGCCATGCCCACCGACTTCTCTGCGAGGCGATGGAGGTTTTGGCACCGGCGGCCCTCGATCGGGGGGTGCGTCTGGCGATCCAGCCGTTCCATCCCGGCTCGGCCCCCGGTTGCGGGTTCCTGACCCGCGTCTCCTCGGCGCTCGAATGGGTCGACCGTTTCGATCACCCCGGCGTGGGGCTGGCCCTCGATCTGTGGCAGTTCGCCGGGGAGCCGGGGCTCGAAGGCCTCGTCCCCGATCTCGTCCCCCGGCTTGCGGTCGTCAAGGTGGCCGACCGGGAAGGCCCTCCCTCGGCCGACCGCGAGCGGCTCCTTCCCGGTGCCGGGAGTCTCCCGCTCGACGCGTTGCTCTCCGCACTGGTCGGGCAGGGCTACCGGGGATGGTGCGAGTTCGAGGTGGTTGGAGAGGCCGTGGAGGTCGTCGGCTACCGGGAGGCGCTCGGGGCGGTGCGGCGCACGGCCGACACATGGGGGCGCCGCTTCACCGAGGAGGCTCCCGCGGTACGGCCGACCACGCGGGGGCGCGTTCGGATCGATGCCTCGCTGCCCGGCTGAACAGGGCCTTCGGCCGGACCGCCTTCACTTCTCGCCGGGCATCCTCAGGTCCCAGGCCTCGATCCATTCCACTTCTTCCGGCTCCATGTCGAAGTCCTGCCGGAGCCGGCGATCGAAGTCGTCCATGTGGGCGGCGCCGTAGAAGATCGCCAGACGCGTCTTGCCCGCGGCGATCTGCTCCGAGAGAACCTCGAGTGCCGCACCGTTGCGGTCGGTGATCAGCGACGAGCCTTCCTCGCCCCCGAACGCCGCCGTCAGCACCTCCATGTCGGTGAACTGCTCCGCCATGATCCGGCGGAGGCGTATTTCGCGCCCCTGGCCGAAGAACAGGCCCCACAGGTCGCCGATCCCGACCTCCGGTCCGGTGGGTCTGCCGCGTTCCGCCCGCTCCGAGCCCTCGCGCAGCACGCGGAGGAACATCGACCACCACGACTCGCCCCGTTTGGCCATCGCCGCCTCGAACTCCTGCGGCGACATGTCGGCGTGGACGAAGTTGGGCGCGGTGTAGTCGATCCGGTCGAGTTGGAACTCGAGGCCGAGCATCTTCGTCAGCCCCTGCTGGGCTCCGCCGATGGCCCCGGATGGCTTTCCCCCCCGCTTCGGCACGCGGGCATGGTCGGGGGCGACCAGTTCGTAGAGCACGGCGTCGTAATCCTCGAAGATCCGGTCGAGGGTGTCGTAATAGGCCTTGCCCCCCAGGTGCACCGCCCCCACCAAATCGACCTCCACCGGCTCGGAACGGCCCGCCCGGCGGGCCGCGGCGCTCGACTCGCGGTAGCGGACGATCGAGGTCTCGAGGGCGGCGGGCCTCCCCTTGCGGTCCTTGGAGAGACGGAGGAACTCGACCCGGTCGCCCCCTGCCTCCGCGTCCTCGGCCTCGGCCAGGAGGGGGCCGGCGCCGCGGCGGGGAGCCGGTTCCTCGGCCCGCAGCGGCCTCCCGGGGGCGAACTCCGCTCCCCAGATCGCCCAGGCCACCACACCGAGGGTGGCGAGGGCATGGACCAGGGAGGAACGTACGGTTTTTTCCACGCGCTTCGGCCGGGCGGGTCCGCCGGCGGGGCAGGGGAGCGGGAAGGCGTGGTTCATCGTGGCGAATCTCCCTGGAAAAAAGCCCTCGGAGGCTCGGAGGAGGGGGGAAAGCCCCACGGCCCGAAGCTCCCACGCAGAATACCCGAGCCTCGCGCGATTGCCACGTTTGCCAGCCCGGAACACCGGCACGACCGGTGGATCCGTCAGAGTTTCCCAAGATTGGTCAACTCGGACAGTCGGCACGACCGATACCGAAGGAGCAATCCGCATCCGCGGAACAATCCGCGGCAAGAAGGTTCCTGCTCCCCAGGACACATAGCGATGGCCACGACCCCCCGCGTCAAGCGTGCTTCCGGACTCGTCTCCAAGCTGGCGACCATCCTCGCCCTGGCGACGCCGCTGGCCCCGGGCCTCACCGCCCGCGGCGGAGACTGGATGCCGCTCCTGCCGGACCAGGACTTCTACGACTTCCAGCTCTTCGCCCCGCCGGATCTCCAGGAGTACGAGATGTACCCCGAGCCGAGCGAGGGGATCTTCTTCTCCTACGACCGCCTCGCCTACGGCATCACGGTGCCGCGGACGGTCGGGGTTGGCACCACGCAGACCGGCGGGTACATCATCCCGACCAACCCCATCTCGCCGCAGACGCTCGTGCAGCTCAACAACGGCAACATCCAGGCCGGTGCCGCGACGGGGTCGCAGAACGGAAGCGTCATCGGCGGGGTGTACATCTTCGGCGGTGATCCCCTCCAGCTCGACCTCAACACCAGCTGGATGCGGACCAAGATCTCGTGGGGCAACCGCTACGAGGGCGGTTGGATCTACGACAACCGCGGCGTCCTCCTCTCCTACACCAACCTCGGCGAGCAGTCGCAGAGCTTCCAGACCAACAGCGAGTTCGCCGCCTCGAGCCCGACGCAGACCTTCACGCAGCAGTCGGCCTCGGGCACCGGCACGACCGGTGGCATCGGGAACGCGATCATCACCACGACGATCACCTCGACCAGCCCTCCGCCCGACCATCTCATCGCCCAGAAACTCACGCAGAACAACAACACCGAGATCCAGAGCGGCGGGGTGGCGGCGATGGTCCGCCGGGAGCTGGGCCGCCGTGGCAGCGGCACCACCGCCACCTTCACCTTCGGCCCGCGCTACGTGCAGGTGGCCGACCGCTACCACGTCGGCTACGAGAGCAATCAGTACGCCTTCAACACCACCGGAGGCGGTGGCGGTGGCGGCGGCAACACCGGCGGCAACACCGGCGGCAACACCGGCGGCAACACCGGCGGCAACACGGGTGGCAACACCAACCAGGGCAACCTGGGCGGCGGTGGCGGCAACCAGGGCGGCGGCATCGGTGGTGGCGGTGTCGGTGGCGGTGGCAACCAGGGTGGCGGCACCTTCGGCAACAACACCGGCAACTCGAACATCATCTACAACTCCGGCCCCGCCGGAAACGTGCTCGGGATCACCGGCGTCGATACGCTGACCGGCCAGGGCTACGGTACTGCCCTGCAGGTCGGCCAGTGGCAGACCAACACCTACAACAACATGGTCGGTCCCGAGTTCGGGATGCTCTTCGAGAGCGACTGGGGCCGGTGGAGTTTCACCAGCGGCTTCAAGTTCACCGCGGCCTTCAACTGGCAGAACAACCTCTACCAGGGCTCGAACTTCCCCGAGAGCATGGGGGCCGACTACCTGCGGGCGACCTTCACGCCATCGACGACGTTCACCTCGGACGGCACGAACCAGTCGCAGCCGACGACCCTCTCCGGCCCGCCGCTGTTCCTCCAGATCTATCCGGTCGGCCAGTCCAACGCCACCAACTCCGCCAAGCACGAGTTCGTGTTCTCGCCGATCGGCGAATGGCGGTTCGGGGCCCAGTACAAGGTCAGCCAGGCGATCAACCTCCGGGCCGGCTACACCGGCATGTGGCTGGGGAGCATCGCCCGGGCTTCGACGAACACCGGCTACGTGAGCCAGCAGCGGCCCGTGCAGTACGCCGAACCGATGGATCCCTCGCAGCCGGCGAGCCTCTCGAACCCCTGGGTGGTGAAGACCTCCACGCCCACCGGCGAAGGGGGCTCGCTCAAGAGCCCGACCTACAACCGCATCGGCGGTGTCGCCGGCGGCCAGGAGTACGTCTTCGTCAACGGCGTCGACTTCGGCATCGAGGTCAAGTACTGATCCGCGGGGCTCGCCGTCCCGACGTCACCCGCCGTCCCGCCGGTTCCACCCCGGCGCGGACGGCGGCGTCGTTTCGGGGCCTGGCCTCACGGCCCCGGCGGGTCACCAGCCCGAGGCGGCGATCCCGCGGGCGGGAGCCGCCAGCCTGCCGAAGGCCGGGTCGATCTTCACCAGTTCTTCCCGCATGATGGCGATCGTGCGCCGGATCTGGTCGGGGGTGTGCCGCGAGGTGATGAAGAACCGCAACCGCGCCGCCCGCTCCTCGACGGCCGGATAGAGGATCGGCTGGACGTTGATCCCGCGGGCGAAGAGGGCCCGCGACAGCTTCAGGCTGTTGATGGAGTTGCCCAGGATCACCGGCACGATCGCCGTGCCGCCGGCGGAGCCCGTGTCGAAGCCGGCTTCGCGGGCGAGTTGGAGGAAGAGGCGGGCGTTGGCGTGGAGGCGAGTGACCCGATCGGGCTGACGGTCGAGGACCCGGATCGCCCCCAGGGCCGCCCCCGCCGCCGCGGGCGGGAGGCCGACGGAGTAGACGAAGCCGGGGACGGTGTACTTGAGCCAGCGGACGAGCGTCCGCGTGCCGGCGATGTAGCCGCCGCAGCTTCCCATCGCCTTGGACAGCGTGCCCATCCACAGGTCGACGTCGGCGGGGTCGACGCCGAAGTGCTCGCCGATGCCGCGGCCCCGGGCCCCCATGACGCCGATGGAGTGCGCCTCGTCGACCATCAAGAGCGCCTTGTGCTTCTTGGCCAGCGCCACGAAGCGGGGGAGGTCGGCGAAGTCGCCGTCCATGCTGTAGACCCCCTCGATGACCACGAGCACGCGCCGGTACTGCCCGCGCACCTGGCGGAGGAGCTGGTCGGCCGCGTCGACGTCGTTGTGGGGGAAGGGGCGGCGCCGGGCTCCGGAGAGGACCGCGCCCTGGAGCAGGCTGTTGTGTGCCAGCGCGTCGTGGAGGACCAGGTCGCCGGGTCCGACGACGTGCCCGATCACGGTCTCGTTGGTGGCATGGCCGCCGACGAACGTGATGGCGTCCTCGGTGCCGACGAGCCTGGCGATGGCCTGCTCGAGCTCGCGGTGGATCACCTTCTCGCCCGACACCAGGCGGCTCGCCGAGACGCTCGTGCCGTAGCGGTCGACGGCCGCCTTCGCCGCGGCGTTCACCTCCGGCTCGCCCGACATGCCGAGGTAGTTGTAGGTCGCCCAGCTGATCATCTCCCGACCGCCGATCTGCGTGCGGTCGTTGGTCAGCCCCTCGTGGACGCCGAAGTACGGGTCCTCGAGGCCCGCGTCGCGGACGAGCTTGAAGTTCTGCTCGAGCGCCCGCACCTCCGGGAACTCGGTCACGTCCCAGGCCTCGCGCGGGATCTCGTGGGTCACCGGCCCGACGGCCGCGGGGTGCTGCGGGCCGGTCGTGACGCGGGGGGCACCCGCCACGGGGAGCCGGGCCGGCGGCATGTGATCGAGGATCGCCTCGACCACCTCGCGGCAGGTCTCGATCTGCGGCAGGACCTGCTCCGGGAAGCGGCCGCCGTAGGTCTCCTCGAGGCCGGTGACGATCTCCATCCGTTCGAGCGAGTCGAGGCCGAGCTCGACGATGTTGCTGTCGAGGGAAAGGTTGCCGGCGCGCTCCTTGGCGATCGCCCGGACCTGCGCGAAGACCGCCTCGACCACCTCCGCCGGGAGCTCGCGCTGCGGACGCCCGGCCCGCGCGGCGTCGCCGATGGGACGGTTGCGGGCCAGCCGCGGGGGCTCGGCGCCGCGGCCCGGGGGGGCGGCCGCCGGACGGGCCGCCTCGGTGACCGTCGAGCCGGCGATCCCCGGCTGCAGCCAGCCGATCTGCTGTTCCACCACGTCGAGCGTGCCGTCGAGGAACATCCGCTTGCAGGCGTGCCGCTGGATCTTGCCGCTGGAGGTCTTGGGGACGCTGTTGGGCCGGACCAGCACGATCGCCTCGAGGGCCAGTTCGTGCTCGATGGCCAGCTGGCGGCGGATGACGTCGAAGCCCTCGGCGAGCTCGTCACCGTCGCGCTTCCCCCGTTCGAGCTCCGCCACCACGACGACGCGCTCACGCCCCTCGACGTCGACCGAGAACGCCGCCACCGACCCGGCCCGGACCATGGAGCTGGCCTTCTCGACCGAGAGCTCGATGTCCTGCGGGTAGTGGTTGCGGCCGCGGATGATGATCAGGTCCTTGAGCCGGCCGGTGACGAACAACTCGCCGTTGTCGAAGAAGCCGAGGTCGCCGGTGCGCAGGTAGGGGCCGGGGTTGGGCTGCCACGCCTTGAGGGCCTGCGACGTGGAGCCCGTGTCGGGGCGGGACAGCATCGCGCCGAAGGTGGCGAGCGTCTCGTCGGCCCGATTCCAGTAGCCCTGCGCGACGCTCGGGCCGCTGACCCAGATCTCGCCGATCGACCCCGGGGGAAGGGCTTCGTTGGTGTGCGGATCGACGATCCGCACGTCCTGCCCGTCGAGCTCGCGGCCGCTCCCCACGAGCCGCCGCGTCCCGGGGGTGAAACCGCCGCGCACCACCGCGGCGCCGGTCTCGAGCGACCCGGCGTCGAAGGTGCGGATCACCGGCGGCTCGAACTTCATCCCGCCGGTCACCATGAGCGTGCTCTCGGCGAGGCCGTAGCAGGGGAAGAACGCCTCGCGACGGAATCCGCACGGGGCGAACGCCTCGGAGAAGGCGTCGATCGTCTCGGGGCGCACCGGCTCGGCGCCGTTGAAGGCCAGCGACCAGCTGGAGAGGTCGAGCCCGCGGCGCTGCTCGGGGGTGATCTTCCGCACGCACAGATCGTAGGCGAAGTTGGGGCCGCCGCTGATCGTGGCCCGGTACTTCGAGATCGCCTGGAGCCAGCGCAGCGGCTTCTGCAGGAACGCCACCGGCGACATCAGGACGTTGAACTTGCCGCCGTACAGGGGGACGAGAATCCCGCCGATGAGCCCCATGTCGTGGAAGCTCGGCAGCCAGAAGACGCCCGACTGGGAGCGGGTGATCTCGAAGGCCTGCATGATCCGCAGGGAATTGTGGAGGAGGTTCGAGTGCGAGAGCATCACCCCCTTCGGCGTCCCGGTCGAACCGCTGGTGTACTGGAGGAAGGCGAGCGTCTCGCCGTCGATCTCGGGACGCTCCCAGCGCTCCGCCCAGTCGGGCTCGAGTTCGGCGTCGACCTTCCACACGATCCGCGCCAGGCTCGGCGCCCCCGCCCGGAGGGCGTCGAAGCGGTCGAGGACGTCGCGCGTGGTGAGGGCCACGGCGGCGTCGGCGTCGGCGGCGATCGCCTCGATGCGTTCCACGGAGCGGTTCTTGCGCGGCGGGTAGGCCGGCACGGCGATCGCTCCGCCGTAGAGGCAGCCCATGAAAGCGGCGATGAAGTCGAGGCCCGACGGGAAGAGGAGGAGGACCCGCTTGCCGGTCATCCCCGAGGCCTGGAGCCAGGCGCCGAGCGTGCGGGCCTTCCGGTCGAGCTCGGCGTAGGTGATGTTGAGCTCTTCTTGCTCCCCGTCGACGAGGAATGTGAAGGCCCGGTCGTGGGGCCGGTAAGCGGCCCGCTGTCGGAGCAGGTCGACGATCGTCTCGGCGAACGATCCTTCGGTCATCGGGTTGGGATGCACTGCCGTGGGACCTCCGTCCACCTGACCAGCGGGCTGCGGGCCGCTCCCGGCCGCCGGCGACGGAGCCGGAGCGGGGAGTTGTCCCGTGCGCGGGGTGACAAACGAGTGGTGAAACCGCCTGGCGAAACCCCGGGGATCGTCCCCGGCTCCTCGGACTTCGGCAGGTTTCCGGCGCGGAAACAAGAGTCTACCCCCGTGCCGCAGACAACCGGAAGTTCCGCGACGAGTGGAGCATCCGTCCGTCGCACCGCCGGTTCCGCGACCGGAAGGTCTTCGCCATCCGGCAGGCACGCCCCGACCGTGAGACGCGACGGTCGCGCGGAGGGGGCGATGCGGGTGGTGAGGAGGGCGCCGGCGCCGGGAGGATTCGTGAGCGCGGACGACGGCGCCGCCGGGGCGGGGACTAGGCCGACCAGGTCCGGCCGCTGGCCGCCTCGGCGCGGGGGCCGAAGTTTCCGGTGAGACCCCCGATGACGTCCCAGCGGTCGTGACGCCGGACCTCGATGTCCCCCTGCTGGTTCACCCGCACCAGGCAGGTGTCGGTGAGGCCGGCGCGACGGATCGCCTCCGGCGAGAGTTCGCCCGGCTCGAGGAGGCTGAACAGGGCCCGGCCGTTCATCTCGATGAACTTCGGTCTCGTGGTGTGCGGCATGGAAGAGGGGATCACTCCGGGGTGTCGTCACTCGATTCGCCGGCGCCGCCGAAGCGCTCGAAGAACGCCTCCTCGAGGGCCACCAGCCGCTCGGGGGCGAGCTCCTCCGCGCGGGCTTCGGCGCCCAGGCCGAGCCGGGCGTAGATCGCCTCGACCCCTTCCCGGACGCCCGCCTCCCCCTTGCCGCCCGCCATCCGCACGAGGACCCCGCGGAGGACCTTGCGGCGATGGCAGAAGAGGTCGCGGATGAAACGGTGGAACCGGCCGAGGTCGGCGATCGCCCCCCGGCGCCGCGGGTCGACGACGATCCGCACGATCGCCGACTCGATCTTCGGCCGCGGCCAGAAGACGCTGGGCGGGAGGATGCGGAGGATCGCGGCGTCGCACTGGCAGCCGATCCACACCGAGAGGGCGTTGTAGGAGCCGGTGCCCGCCACGGCCGTCATCCGCTCCGCCATCTCGCGCTGCACGGTCACCGTCGCGGAGGCGAAGGGGCGGGGGAGGGCGAGGAGATTCGAGATCACCGGCGTCGCGACGCAGTAGGGGAGGTTGGCGACGAGGCGCAGTTCGCCGGCGGGGAACGCGGCCAGCGCCCTGTCCACCGCGTCGAGGAGCCGGGGGGCGAGCCTGTGCTTCGCCTCGAGGGCGTCCCCCTCCACGAGCTCCACGTTCTCCGCATCGACCAGCCGTTCGCGGGCCAGCTGCGCGAGTCGCGGATCGATCTCGGCGGTCACCACGCGGGCCGCGGCGGCCGCCAGGCGTTCGGTGAGCACGCCGGTGCCGCAGCCCACCTCGAGGACCGTGTCGGACGGTCCGATGCCCGCCTCGCGGACCACGAGATCGACGAGGTTCAGGTCGACGAGGAAGTTCTGCCCGCGCGAGGCGTCGATCTGGAATCCGACCTGGCCGAAGAGCCGCTTGAGGTACGACGTGGTCTGACGCGTCGCCGCGGCGGGGGCGGCCGCCGGGCCGGCGCCCGCAGCGGCGGCGGGACCGCGCCCGGAGCCGTGCGGAGGCGGCTGCCGCGCGCCCCGGCCACGCGGCGGCCGGGCCGCTCCGCCGCGAGGCTGGCCCTTGCCGGAGCGGGTCTTGTCGGCACGGTGGTCGCGGGTCATGCGCGGGATTCCAGCCAGCGGGCGGTGTACTTCGCCACCAGATCGGTCTCGATGTTGACCCGGTCCCCCGCGGCGAGGCCGCCGAGGGTGGTGGCGGCGAGTGTGTGCGGGATGAGGGCCACGCCGAATCCGGCGTCGTCGACGTCGACGACCGTCAGGCTCACGCCGTCGACCGACACCGATCCCTTCGGTGCGACCTGGGCGAGGAGGGGCCCCGGCAGCTCGAAGCGGCAGGCGGTCCATTCACCCGAGTCGACGCGTTCCCGGAGGACACCGACGGCGTCGACGTGACCGGTGACGAGATGGCCGCCGAGACGGTCGGAGAGGCGCAGCGACCGCTCGAGGTTCACCCGTTCGCCGGGGCGGAGCCGGCCGAGGGTGGTGCGGAGGAGGGTCTCCGGACCGAGTTGGAACTCGAGCCTCGGGCCGTCGATCGCCACCACCGAAAGACAGCAACCCGACACGCAGATGCTCGCCCCGAGGGGGGCGTCGGAGGCGATCGCGCCGACGTCGACGGTGAGCCTCAGGCCGGGCGGTTCCTGCCGCGCCGCCACCACCGTTCCGGTCGATTCCACGAGTCCGCTGAACATGGGGGCGATCATACCAGCCCGCCAAGGCGGTGGCGGCCGCCGATCGGCCTTGCGTGCCGGCCGTCGGTGGTCACAATTGCCGCAGTCGCGGCCTCCGGGCCCGCGGCCCCCGCCCGAACGCCGCCCGTCACGTCCCCCGCCTCTCCAAGGAACAGCACCCCCATGTCCACGATCGTCGACGTCCACGCCCGCCAGATCCTCGACAGCCGCGGCAATCCGACCATCGAGGTCGACGTCGCGCTCGAAGGGGGCGCCTTCGGACGGGCCGCCGTTCCCTCCGGTGCCAGCACCGGCGCCCACGAGGCCTGGGAGAAGCGCGACGGCGACAAGGCCGTGTACCTCGGCAAGGGGGTGCTCGAGGCGGTGGAGAACGTCAACTCCCAGATCGCCGACGAGCTGGAGGGGCTCGACGCCCTCGACCAGACCGGGATCGACGAGCGCATGCTCGAGCTCGACGGCACGCCGAACAAGAAGAACCTCGGCGCCAACGCGATCCTCGGCGTCTCCATGGCGGTGGCCCACGCCGCGGCCGAGCACTGCGGCCTCCCCCTCTACCGCTATCTGGGAGGCGCCTCCGCCCGCGTCCTGCCGGCGCCCATGATGAACATCATCAACGGCGGCGCGCACGCCGACAATCCGCTCGACGTGCAGGAGTTCATGGTGATGCCGTTGGGCTTCGATACCTTCGAGGACGCCCTCCGCGCCGGCGTGGAGACCTTCCACGCGCTCAAAAAAGTCCTCAAGGACAAGAAGCTCTCCACCGCCGTCGGCGACGAGGGGGGCTTCGCGCCGCACATCGGCACCTGTGCCGAGGCGCTCGAGGTGATCCTCGCCGCGATCTCGTCGGCCGGATACGAGCCGGGCCGGGACATCGGCATCGCCCTCGACGTGGCCGCCACCGAGCTGTTCGACGCCAAGACGGGCACCTACACGATCGAGGGCAAGACCCTCGACTCCGCCGGGATGGTCGAGTTCTTCGCCAGCCTCGCCGGCCGGTACCCGATCATGTCGATCGAGGACGGCTGTTCCGAGGACGACTGGAAGGGCTGGAAGCTGCTCAGCGACAAGCTCGGCGACCGGGTGCAGTTGGTGGGCGACGACCTGTTCGTCACCAATTCCGAGCGTCTCGCCCGCGGCATCGCCGAGGGGATCGCCAACAGCATCCTCGTGAAGGTCAACCAGATCGGCACGCTCACCGAGACGATCGCCGCGGTGCAGCTCGCCCACCGCTCGGGCTACACCTCGATCGCCAGCCACCGCAGCGGCGAGACCGAGGACGCCACGATCGCGGATCTCGCCGTCGGCCTCGGCACCGGGCAGATCAAGACCGGGTCGGCGTCGCGCAGCGACCGCGTCGCCAAGTACAACCAGCTCCTGCGGATCCAGGAGTCGCTCGGTGACGGCGCCGTCTACGCCGGCCCCGACGTCCGTGTCCGCTGGCCCGGGATCGCCTGAGGCGGCCGGCCATTCCCCTGCGAGGCGGCCGGATGTCCTCCCCGTCGCACGACGCCGATCCTTTCCCCGGCCGGGGGTCGGTGGCGCGGACCCCGTTCCGCGCCACCGACTCGCCCTGGTTCTGGGGGATGCTGTTCTGCGGCATGGCGTTCGTGGGCCTGGGGCTCATCGCGCCCAAGGAGGACGTCCGCCAGCGCCAGATCGAACGCCGTTTCCTGGGGCGGCAGGAGGCGCACGTCGAGCGGACGCGGCGGGCCGCGGGGCTCGAGCCGGTCGATCTGGCCGACACGGCGGTCGACCGTGACGAGGCGGCGCCGGGCCGGATCGTTCCGGCGTGGACGCTCGCCGTGGCGACCGCGGCGGGGTCGGTCGTGTGCGGCGTGATGCTCGCCAGGGAGCGGTTCGGTCCGCGTCGCCGCATGGAGCGCCGCTGACGGCGGCGAGGGGCACGCGATGCTGCCGCGGGTCGTTTTCCATCACGTGCACAAGTGCGCCGGCACGACGCTGCTGAAGTACCTCCAGGGCACGGCCTCGCCGGAGCGGTCGGCGTTCGTCGAGTCGCTCGTCGGGACGAGCGACCCTCACGGCGTCGATCGGCTGGCGGCGATCCTCCGCGCCGAGTTCATTCACGATCCCTTCGGTGTCCACGATTGGAAGACGCTCCTCGGCGACGCCGTCGACGTGCTCTTCCTCCGCGATCCCGTCGAGCGGCTGCGGTCGGAATGGCGGATGATCGGCCGCTGGGACGACGCGCTCGTCGCCGGCCGTGACGACCGCTACCGCCGCCTCCGCGACGTGGCCCGGCGT
The DNA here is from genome assembly GCA_963923225.1 of uncultured Planctomycetaceae bacterium. Classification (GTDB taxonomy): domain Bacteria; phylum Planctomycetota; class Planctomycetia; order Pirellulales; family UBA1268; genus QWOP01. Next base: position 2,453 of record CAWUOA010000010.1, on the reverse strand, counting down.
GGGTTCGCCGAGTTCCTCGCGCTGCCGGGGGCCGCGGCTTTCGGCAACGCCGTCGCCTGCCACCTCGCCTTCGGTCCCCCCGTCCTCGACGAGGTCCGCGCGGCGTGTGCGTCGGGAGGCGAGCCGGCGGAGACGCTCGTCGACCTCCTCGACGAACGCCTCGCCGCGATCGACGTCGTCGGCTTCGTGGAGGAGTTCGACGACTCGTTCGCCTCGCTCGCCGCCCGCCTCGGCTGCCTGCCGGGCGGAGCGCCGCAGTCGCACAACGTCCATGCCGCGACCGAGCCGCTCGCTCCCGGGGAGGCGGCGCTCGCCGAGGCCTGCACGCGCATCGACCGCCGGCTCGTCGCCGCCGCCCGTCGGCGGGCTCCTCGCGAGGCCCTGGATCGGACGGCGCTGGAACGCGAGGCGCGTCAGCGTTACATGTCCCGGCTCGTCGAGGCCCCCGCGTCGGTGCTCGTGGACATGGGGGAGGGGATCCTCGCCGCGGGTTGGCATCCGTGGGAGGTCAACGGCCGCAAACGGTCGCGCTGGACCGGGCCGGCGGCGCGGGCGGGGCTCGATCTGCGGATCGACCGCTGCCGGCCCCTCGCCATCCGCTTCCGCGTCGGCGCCCACGTCCGCCCCGTGCAGGTCGACGGCCTGCGGATCTTCGCCGACGGCCTGGAGCTGCCGACCGACCACTGGGTTCTCCCCCCGTTCGACCACTTCTTCGAGGCGACGGTGCCGGCCGTGCCGGGCTCGCCGCCGACGCTCTCGATCGCCATCGACTGCGTCGAGACCTGCACGCCGGCCGATCGCTCCGACGACCGCCTCCTCGGGGTCGAAGTGGACGAGATCGAGGTCGGCCCGGCCGACCGCCACCGGCCGCGGTCGCTCGGGGAACTGGGGCGGGTGCGGGAGCAGCTGGCGGTGCTGGCCGCCACTCCCGACGGAGACCGTCGGATGCAGTTTCTGCTCGATTCGCTCCCGGCGAGCGTCTGATCCGCACGGCGCGCCGCCGGACGTGGGCAATGCTTGCCGTGGCGTACCCGGTGCCCCGCTCCGCCATTCCCCGGCCGCACCTCTCCGATGGCGATCCGTCGACGAAAAGGCTGTCGCGGTCCACGTCTCCACCACCGCGTCTACGTGGTGGAGCTCGATCCGGCGGTGCGCCGCCAGCGTCGCTTCATCCGGCAGAACCGCTACACGACCCCGGGCCAGACCTGCCTCTACGTCGGCTCCACCGGCCTCGATCCGGAGGTCCGGTACGTCAACCACCTCCGCGGCCACAAGGGCTGCCCCCTGGTCCGCGACCACGCGCTGCGTCTCCGCCCCGACCTGTTCGCCGACTTCCCGGCGATGACCTGGGCCGACGCGGTGGCGACCGAAGTGGCCTGGGCGGAGGAGCTCCGCGAGCTGGGGTACGCGGTCTATCAGCACTGACCGCGGGGGGGCGGCTCATCACCGCTCCGGCAGCTTGCGGAACCAGAGTTGGTAGCCGTCCTCGATGACCTCCACCCGCCCGGCCATGAGACGCAGGAACGTGTCGATCGCGGGCTTCGGCACGGTGCTGCCGGACGCCCTCGGGGACCAGCCGAGCAGGCCGAGGAGAGGGCGGAGCGGGGAGGGGATGGGCCGTCTGCCGACCGGCTCCGGCACGGTGTAGAGGTAGTCGTCGCAGGCGACGATTCCGCCGGGCTTGCAGATCAGGAAGGCGTTCACGACGTCGAACAGGACGGCCGGTGCGGCGTGGCTCGCGTCGACGTAGACGAAGTCGAAGTGGTCGTCAGGGACGTGCGAACGGACGTCGTGCGAGTCGATCCACAGGCAGGTGGCCTTCGATTCGCCCCCCGACTCCCGGAGATTCCGCATCAGTCGTTTGCCGCACCCGAGAAGGTCATTGTCGACGCAGGTCAGTCGGGCATCGGCGTGGGTGAGGACGTTGCGCAGCATCCAGACCGCCGAGACCCCCTCGTACGATCCGATTTCGAGGCATGTCACCGGCCGATCCCGGAGGGGGGCCAGGTGCCGGAGAAAGCTCTTCTCCCGAGCGGTCGACCAGGTCATCCACCGCCGGGACTGCGGGAATTCGAACCGGGCGTCGTCCATCACTCCGGGCGACGGGGATGTGGCGGTGACGGTCGTTCGTGCGGACGGATTCGGCATGTCACGGGTGGCCTGGCTCGAGGACGGGATCGAAAGGATTCGTAGTGTCGATCGGCCGTCCGATCGCGTCGAGTATCCGGGACCGACGGATGAACCCACCGGGCGGTGCGTGGCCATGGTACGGTGTCGGCCAGGGAGGGGCGTCGGTGCCGCATGTCGAGTTCGTGCCGCCGTCGGTGCTCCGCGTCCGCGAAAAGGGGTCGCTCGCGCTCGAAAGGATGCTTGCCGGGCTCGGCGCGGGGGGAGGGCTGCCGGCGATGGGCACCGGCCAGGGCGCTCTCCGCGTGCCGACGGAAACCCGCGTC
>CAWUOA010000009.1:0-25098 GCA_963923225.1 uncultured Planctomycetaceae bacterium | reverse complement strand
GTGTTCCTCGACAGCCTCCCGCCGGCGAAGGTGGTGATCGATCCGTTCGAGTGACCACTTTTGGGGGTGTGTGCTCCGTCGCGGTTCGCACTCCCCCGATTCTTGCAGAAGGTGTACGTGGTCCGTACGCTCAGTTGCTTCGGATGTGGAGGGATGGAATAGGTCCAGGAGGGGGGGCGATGAAGGGTTCGGTCGTTCGTGCCGTCGTGCTTCCGCTCCTGGCTGTGGTGCTGCTCGCCTGGCCCGTGGGGGCCGCCGAGGCCTTCCGCACATGGCGCGACGAGTCGGGGAAGTTCGAGGTTCGGGCGAAGTTCGTCGACGGCGACGACGGGAAGGTGCGTCTGGAGAAGGAGGACGGCAAGGAGATCACGGTCCCCCTGGCTCGCCTCTGTGCCGCCGACCGGGCGCATGCGATACGTCTGATCGCTGCCCTGCATGGCGATGACGAGCCGGCAACGGATCCGGTCGACGAGCCGACCGATGCACCGGCGGTGAAGTCGGAAGCGCCGGTGCGACTCCGCGATTTCCCGCCGCCGCGAGCAGCGTCCCGCGTGACGAAGGGGCCGATGGCGGTCCCCGCCAGGCTCGCCGAGGCGAAGGAGCCGGTGGGCGGCTTCGTGGCCGATCCGGGGCCCGTGCTCGGGTCGCCCGCCGCACCGGCGGGGATCGAGATCGGCGTTGAGGACGAAGTCCGACACGTCTCGCGCGTCGTGCCGGTGGACCCCCAGGGGGTGCGCTGTCTCGTCGGCGTCCTCCGCGGCCCGCGCTACGGAAAGACGGAGGGCTCTCGGATCTTCCTCGTCGACCCGGCGGCGGGCACGGCGACGGTGGTCTTCGAGGGAACGGAACACTACGACCTCCTCGATCACGACATCGCGACGGGGACGACCCTCCTCGGCGAGCGGGCGACGAAGCTCGGAGGCTTGATCCTGGCGCAGCGTCCCACGCGTCTGCTTCTCGCCACGGGTTTGGCCGAAGGGAAGCCGAACATCGGCGCCGTTCGTGAAAGCCCGGTCAAGGATCGGGCCTCGGTCGAGATCTTCGACGCCCGCCTCCTCTCGTCGCGTCACGCGATGGTGACATTTCCCGACTCGGCCGGCGTGTGGGATCTCGAGAGCGGCAGGTCGCTCGAGGCCTTCGGCGCCGCCGGCTTGGCGGTGGCGAGCCCTGGAGGCCGTTACGTCGCGATCCCGGAGGGGAAGCGGGTCGTCGTGACCGAGCCAGCCACCCGGCGGACGATCTCCGCGGTACACACCGCCTGGGCGGTCAACGGCATGGCGTTCGATCCAGCGGGCAAGGAGTTGGTGATTCTCGAGCCGGGCTGGATCACCGTCGTCGACCTCGTCGCCGGCGGCGAGCCGAGGCGATTCCAAACCCCCGAATGGCGCGGACCGCTGCGCTTCGTCGGGCCGTCGCTGGTGATCACCGGAGCGGGGGCGCTTGTCGACCTCGAGCGGAAGGCGGTGCTCTGGGAATACCGGCTGCCGATCGATTCGGGGGCCGACGGGACGGAATGGAGCGTCGTGGGATCGACCATGATCTGCCGCGACGGGCATCGCTTGCTCTTCCTCCCCGTGCCGCATGCCGCGGCGGAAGCCCGGCGGCAATCGTGGCAGGAGGTCGCCGACCCGATCCTCCTCCGTCCCGGCGACGGCGTACGGATCGCGGTGGAGGCATCGGAGGGGGTGCAACTCGACCGGGGACCGTTCGAGCAGGCGCTGGCCGGTCTGGCCCAGAAGGCGGGCTGGCGGGTGACCGCCGACGCGCCGGTGACGCTCGTGGCCCGCTTCGATCGTCTCGATTCCCGCCCGACCCGCGTTCTCGATCTCAGCCGAGCCGGCCCGACGAACAGTACGTTCGAAGCCCATCCACTCGTCGCGTCCCTGGAGGTCCGCTCGCCGACGGGAGTTGCCTGGTCGGAGAACGTCGTGCACTCCTCGCTGCCCGTGGTCCGGCAGCAGCCGAACGAATCGGTCGAGCAGGCGATCCGTCGGCTCGAAACGCCTTCGGTCGCTCCGTTCGCGGCGCTGACGCTTCCGCCGACGATCGAGCGTGCCGAGGTTTTGGCTGGCCGCGGGTCGAGTCTGGCCGACGGGGCGGGCTGGAAGGATGCCCCCGCCGGCGAGACCGCCAGCCGTCACGATCGGATCGTGAACGCCGATCGGGCGCTGCGAGAGGCCGTCGCCAACACCGAGAGAGTGCGTCGCGAGGCGCTCGAGACGATCGCCAAGGGGCGAGTGAGGACGCCGCCGGTGGCGCCTGTGCCGGGCCCCACCGTCGGAAGGGAGGAGGTCGAGGGGAGAGAGCGGCTGGTGGCCTTGGTGCTCGGCGTCGCGGCCGTGGCTTTCGCCGCCATCGTCGCGATGATCGCCGGCATGTGGAAGATCTTCACGAAGGCCGGGCGGCCGGGAATCCAGTCGTGCATCCCGGTTTACGGCCAGGCATCGCTGTTCGACATCGCCGGCCTCCCGCCCTGGTTGGTGGTGATCATGTTCGGCCCCCAGCTGATCAGGCTCGTGATGCTCTTCGCCGGGCAGTCGAGGACCCCGACCGAATTGGTCCTCGTCTCCCTCTCCCACCTCGTCAACCTGGCCCTCTTCGCGAGCGTGGACTACGGCCTCGCTCGGAACTTCGGCAAGGGAGTCGGCTTCGCCGCCGGGCTCTTCTTCCTCCCCTTCGTCTTCTATCCGATCCTCGGCTTCGGCAAGGCCAGGTACCGTCCGCGTTGAGCGGCGACGGACGGCTCGGAGCCCACGCCGTCAGGCGAGCTCGAGTTCCGCCCAGGTCGTCGGATCGCTCTCCCATGGGTATTCCGGGGGCGCGCAGTACGGGACGCGGCCGAGCCGGCGGTCGATGACCGCGGCGAAGAAGCCGAGGCGGGGGATCTCCGCCGGGTCCCAGCCGGGGAGGGCTGCGGCGGAGAGGAGGGCGTCGACGCGCCAGCCGTCGGCGGAGATCGCCCCCTCGATGGCGACGGAGCCCGGGGGGAGTTCGACGGGGACTTCGCTCGTGCGCGGGATCTGGGCCGCGACCGCCACCGGCTTGTCGGCGAGCTTGCCGCCGCCGGTCGGCAAGAGCGCCAACCGCCGGCAGTAGCGGCCGGCGCGGTGGCTCTCGCCGGTGGGGCGGGTGGCGATCCAGAGATGGAGGCCGTCGCTGTCCTCGGGGCGCGTCGGCTGGCACCACCGGGCCTTCCCCACGCCCTTCACCTCCGCCCGCACGCGCAGGCCCTCGTCGTTCCAGGCGACCCACAGGCTCGTGATGTCGGGCACGCCGACGATCCGTGCCAGCGACGGGAGGCGGTACGTCTCGTCGAGCGCCGCCGATTCCGGCGGCCAGAGGGTCTTCCTTCTCCGGCAGGGGAAGCGAAAGGAGTAGAGCGCGCCGGGATTGACGAGGGGAGGCACGGGATGGCTCCGCGGCGGGGAAGGGGACGGCGATACTCTATACTTCCGGCCTCACGGGGGAAGCGAAGCGTCGACGGGGCGATCCCGCGAAGCCACGGCTCCCGGCCGAATCGACCCGCAGCGGAGAGAGCAGATGGCGCGCGCACGAATGATGGCGGAGAGCCTCGGGACTCGGATGGGGCTCGTGGTGTCGGGTGCGATTCTGATGCTCGCCGCACTCGCCGTGACGGCGGCCGAACCGGCGACGAAGCCGGGGCAGCCGGTGTGGCGAAGCGCCCTGGTCGACCGCGACACCCCCGATCGCAGCGTCGCGTTCGACGTCCCCCTCGGCGGCGCGAAGCAGGTGTGGCTCGTCGTCGACGACGGCGGCGACGGCTTCGGATGTGACTGGGCCGATTGGATCGATCCGGTCTTCGAGGGGCCGGGGGTGAAGAAGGCGCTTCTCGATCTCGACTGGAAGCAGGCGTCGACCGAGTGGGGCGAGGTGCGCAAGGGGAGGAACGCCGGTGGCGGCGAGTTGCGCGTGGCCGGAAAGCCGGTCCCCCGCGGCATCGGCACGCATGCCAATTCCGTGATCACGTTCATGGTGCCGGAGGGGGCGACCCGGCTGGTGGGCCGTGGCGGCCTGGATGACGGCGGCGCCGACCAGGGCTCCGGCTCGATCCGCTTCGCCGTCTGGACCCAGCCGCCGGCGGCGGTGCCGCGGCCCGCGCAGGCGGGGGGCCCGGTCGAGGCCGCCGACGGCCCCGGCACGCTCGCCCTCCCCGAAGGGCTCGAGGCGACGCTCTTCGCCGCCGAGCCGCTCCTCTCGAGCCCCGCCGACATCGACGTCGATCCCTCGGGCCGCGTCTGGGTGTGCGAGGTGACCAACTACCGCGGCAAGAAGGACCACCGCCCCGAAGGCGACCGGATCCTCGTCCTCGAGGACACCGACGGCGACGGCGCGGCCGACAAGAGCACCGTCTTCCACCAGGGCCGCGACGTCGATTCGGCGCTCGGCATCTGCGTCGTCGGCGACGGCCCCGGCCGGAAGGTGATCGTGTCGTGCGCTCCGAACGTGTGGGTGTTCCACGACGACGACGGCGATCTCGTGGCCGACCGCAAGGAGGCCCTCTTCACGAAGACCGGCGACCCGCAGCACGACCACTCCGTCCACGCCTTCTCCGTCGGCCCCGACGGTCGCTGGTACTTCAACTTCGGCAACACCGGCCACGCCGTCCACGACGCTTCCGGCACGCCGGTGGTCGACCGCCTCGGCAACGTCGTCAACGACTCGGGGCGGCCCTACCGGCAGGGGATGGTGTTCCGCTGCCTCCCCGACGGCACCGGCTTCGAGGTCCTCGGCCACAACTTCCGCAACAACTACGAGGTCGCCGTCGATTCCTTCGGCACGCTCTGGCAGAGCGACAACGACGACGACGGCAACCGCGGCGTCCGCATCAACTTCGTCATGGAGGGGGGCAACTACGGCTACGTCGACGAGCGCACCGGCGCCGGCTGGCAGGTGCCGCGGACGAACATGGAGGAGGAGATCCCGCTGCGTCACTGGCACCAGAACGATCCCGGCGTCGTCCCCAACCTCCTCCTCACCGGCGGCGGCTCGCCGACCGGCATCTGCGTCTACGAAGGCACGCTCCTCCCCGAGCGTTTCCGCGGGTCGCTCCTCCACTGCGACGCCGGCCCGAACGTCGTCCGGGCCTACCACACGCGTCCCGACGGCGCCGGCTACGCCGCGGAGAGCGAGAACGTCGCCGACGGCTCGGCCGACCGCTGGTTCCGCCCCAGCGACGTCTGCGTCGCCCCCGACGGCTCGCTCCTGGTGGCCGACTGGTACGACCCCGGCGTGGGGGGCCACGGCATGGGTGACACCGAGAAGGGGCGGATCTACCGCATCGCCCCCGCGGGCTCGAAGTGGTCGGTGCCGAAGGCCGACCTGGCGAGCGTGAAGGGGGCGGTCGCGGCGCTGGCGAGCCCGAACCTCTCGACCCGCGCGACGGCGCTTTCGCGGCTCGGCAAGGAGCCGGGGCAGGCGATCCCGCTGATCGCCATGGCCCTCCGCGACGCCGCCGATACGCGTCACGCGGCGCGGCTGGCGTGGGCGATGGGGATGCTCCCGAAGGGTGCCGAGGCGATCGTGCCGGAACTGCTCGCGTCCAAGAGCTCCGACCTGCGGATCGTGGCCCTGAGGCTCGTGCGTGCCACCGGCGGCGACGTGCTCGGCACGGTCGAGAAGCTCGCCAAGGATCCCTCCCCCGCGGTGCGGCGGGAGGCGGCGGTGGCGCTGCGCGGTGTCGAGGGCAAGCGTGCCGACGACGCCTGGGGGGCGCTCGCGCTTGCGCACTCGGCAGGCGACCGCTGGGAGACCGAGGCCCTCGGCATCGGCGCTCTTGGCCGCGAGAACGGGTCGCTGTGGGACGGCCGCCTCGCCGCCTGGCGGGCCAAGGCGGGCGAGAGCTGGAAGAGCGCCGCCGGCCGCGAGATCGTGTGGCGCAGCCGGGCCGCCGAGACGCCGCGGCTCCTCTGCGAGCTCATCGGCACGAAGGCCGTCACGGCGCCCGAGGCCTTGGCGTTCGTGCGAGCGCTCGACTTCCAGGATCCGGCCGCGGCCGCCGCGGCGGTCCGAACGCTCCTCGAATCGAGCGCCGTCGAGTGGTCCGAGGACAAGCTCGGCGTCGTGCTGCCGGAGCTCGTGATGCGTCTGGATCCCGCGGGCAAGGCCGAGGGGAGGCTCGCCGAACGGATCGCCGCCGCGGCCGCCGCGGTGCCCGGCACGCAGGCCTTCGTCGACATCGTCAGCCGCTTCCGCCTCGCCCACCGCGGCGAGGACCTCGTCACCCTCGCCGCCGCCCCCGGCACGGCCGATCCGGTCGCCGCCTCGGCGCTGGCCGCGGCGTTCGATCTCGGCGCGGCCGACTCGGTACGGGGGGCCATCGCCGCCGCCGCCGAGGAGGAGAGCCGCGCTCCCGAAGATCCCCGCCGGGCCCGTGCCGCCGGCGATGCCGGCACGCCGGCGCTCGCCCGCGCGACGCGTCTCCTCGAGGTCTGCGGCCTCCGCGGCCAGGGGCCGGCGCTCGAGCTGGTGCGGGGGACGATTCTCTCGGCCGACGCGCCCCCCGCGGTGCGGGCCGCGGCGGTGAAGGGGCTCGCCCGCACGCAGGGGGGCGCCAAGGCGCTCGTCGACATGGCCCGCGAGGGGCTGCTCGTGGGAAGCCTGCCGCAGGCGGCGGCCGCGGCGATCTCCGCGAGCCCCTGGGGCGACGTCCGACAGGCGGCGGCCGACGTCCTCCCGCTCCCCAAGGGCCGCGGCGGCGAGAGCCTGCCGGCGCTCGCGGAGCTCGTGAAGCGGAGCGGCAGCGCCGAGCGCGGCAAGGCGCTCTTCGCCGGCGCCGGCACCTGTGCCAAGTGCCACGTCGTGCAGGGGGAGGGGAAGATGGTCGGCCCCGATCTCTCCGGCATCGGCGCCAAGCTCTCGCGCGAGGCGCTCTACGAGTCGATCCTCGCCCCTTCGGCCGCCATCAGCCACAACTACGAGGCCTTCACGGCGCTCACCAAGGACGGCCGGGCGATCGGCGGTCTGCTCGTGTCGAAGACGCCGGCGCAGGTGGTGATCCGTGGCGCCGACGGCGTCGACACGACGGTGTCGGGCGACGACCTCGAGGACCTGATCAGGCAGCCGGTGTCGCTGATGCCGGCCGACCTCGCCTCGACCCTCTCCGCCGCGGAGATCGTGGACGTGGTGGCCTGGCTCGAGACGCTGCGCGGGCAGTCGGCCCCCTGACCGGCACGATCCCCAGGACCCGTGTTTCCCGCATTTCCCGCACCGCGGGCAGGGTCGGCGCACGGGTGCGAAAGCTGGTCTAGGCTTGGAGAGTGCAGGGCCTCCGCGCGGGCGGGGGCGGCAGGCACTTCCGTTCCGGAGTCGACCCCCCGATGCGCGTCCTCCACGTGGCGAGCGAGGCGGCGCCCTTCGCCAAGACCGGCGGCCTGGCCGACGTCGTCGGCAGCCTGCCGGCGGCGCTCTCGCGCCTCGGCTGCTCGACGTCGGTGGTGCTGCCGGCCTACCGCGAGGTGTTCGCCTCCCGGCGGGCGCCGCTCGAGCCGACTGGCTGGGAGTTCGACGTCGCCGTCGGTTCGCGGAGGGAGCGGGCGACGATCTGGCAGTCGCGGATCGCGGCGGGCCACGGCGCCGAGGACGTGCCGGTGTGGCTGGTGGGCAACGACCGCTACTTCGACCGCCCCACGCTCTACGGCGGCGCCGACGACTACGGCGACAACGCCGAGCGGTTCATCTTCTTCTGCCGCGCCGTGTTCGAGCTCGCCAGCCGCTTCGAGCATCCCTACGACGTCATCCATTCGCACGACTGGCAGGCGGGGCTGGTGCCCGCGTACCAGAAGGTGCTCGCCTCGACCTGGCCGCGCCTCGCCCGGGCCCGCACCGTCCACACGATCCACAACATGGCCTACCAGGGCGTGTTCTGGCACTGGGACATGCTCCTGACCGGCATCGACTGGCGCTGGTTCAACTGGCGGCAGATGGAGTACTTCGGTCAGCTCAATCTCCTCAAGACCGGGATCGTGTTCGCCGACGCGGTGACCACCGTGAGCCCCACCTACGCCCGCGAGATCCGCTCGGCGCCGGGGGGATGCTCGCTCGAGGGGACGCTCGCCGACCGGGGCGACGCGCTCCTGGGGATCGTCAACGGCATCGACACCGACCGCTGGAACCCCGGTGCCGACCCGCTCCTTCCGCGCCCCTACTCCGCCGACGACGCCGCGGAGGGGAAGGCGGCCGCGAGGCGCGCCCTGGCGGAGCGCTTCGGCGGCGACCCGGACGACGAGCGGCCCCTGCTCGCCTTCGTCGGCAGGCTCGCGGAGCAGAAGGGGGTGGGGCTGCTGCTCGACCTCCTCGCGCGGCTGGCCCCGGGGGGCCGGGCCCGGTTCGTGATCCTCGGCACGGGCGATCCGCACGCCGAGGAGGCGCTGCGGCGGATGGCCGCCTCCCATCCCGGCACGGTCGATCTGGTGCTCGGCTTCGACGAGGGGCTCGCGCATCTGGTGCAGGCCGGAGCCGACATGCTCCTCGTGCCGAGCCTCTACGAGCCCTGCGGACTGACGCAGCTCTACGCCCTCCGCTACGGCACGATCCCGATCGTCCGTGCCACCGGCGGGCTCGTCGACACCGTCGTCGACGCGACACCGGAGGCGCTCGCGTCGGGGCGGGCCAGCGGATTCGTCTTCGAGCACGCCGACGGCAACGGCTTGGCCTGGGCGGTGGAGCGGGCCCTCGATCTCCACGCCGAGCGCGGCCGCTGGGGCGAGATGGTGCGGCGCGTCATGGCGCAGGACTGGTCGTGGGACAAAAGCGCCCGCGACTACCTCGCCCTCTACCGCAGGCTCCTCGATTCGCCGCCGGTGCCGGTCCACGTTCCGTGAAGATGGGCTGGATGCGGCGACCTTGCCGCTTCTGTCGATCGAGCGGAGCGTGCGGGTGGCGCCGGCCGATAACAGGGGCATGAACACCCTACGCTTGGCCGGGCGGCGCCCGGCCCTGGTCGTCGTGGCCTGCTTGTCGGTGGTCGTCGGGGCCCTCGCTCCCCGCTCCGCGGACGCCTGGCCCTGCCGCAACTGCGGCCCGCAGCCCGGGTTCCTCACCTCCGACGCCGGGGCGACCACCCCCTGCGGCAGCGAGGGCTGCGGCAGGCGCTTCTGGGGACCGCGGGCCGAGGAGCCGTGCGGCCCCGACCCGTGCAACAACTGCAATCGCTGGCGCGACTGCAACGGCGTCAGCCGCGGGCCCGATCTCCTCGCCCCGTGGCAGCTCCCCCCCGGCCGTGGCTTCATGGCGCCGGGCGAGGTGGGCTACGTCACCGAGGATCCGTGCAACGAGTGCAATCGGTACAAATGCTGCCTCCTCGGCGGCCCGAGCTGCCTCTGGAAGATCAACCCCTGCTACCCCGACTGCATCTTCACCCTCTTCCCCTGGCCCTGGAAACGGCAGGCCGCGCGGGGCGGCTGCCGGAACCCCGGCCAGTGCCGCGACTGCCAGCCGGCGACGGTGGCGGCCGACGGCGGATCGAGCGCGGTGGTCGGCGCGGAGTGAGCGGTCTCGCTCACCGCCGCTGCCGCTCGGCGGCGAGGGTGGCGGCGAAGGTGATCGCGTCCCCCTGTTCGCGGCAGGCCTTCCGCAGTGGCTCGAAGTCGCCCGACGCCGCTGCCAGATCGACCAGCGACGGGATCATCCCGGTGGCCTGCATGAGGCTCGGTCCGGCGTCGTCACGCGGCCGGTCGAGGGCCGCGTGGAGCGCCTCCGCGCCGCGGCCGAGGCGTGAGAGCAGGAGCACGAGGACGTCGCCGGGAAGCGATCCCGCCTGCTCCACCTTGGCGAGCGTCGCCGCCTTGCGGAAGTACGCCACCGCCTTCTCGACATCGACGCCGATCTGCGCGCCGTAGAAGAGGCGCGAGGCCTCGCCCACCTCCTCGAACGGCGGCTCGCCGGCGTACACCGTCTCGCGCGGCAGCCGGCAGGCGTACACGGCCAGCTCCCAGGCCCGGCGCAGCGTCGCGGGATCGGAGCAGACGCGGCCGATCCTCAGGCACGAGTGGAGGTGCGAGACGTCGACGTGGACGCTGCCGTCGTCCTTCATCCCGCCGGCCGCTTCGAGCGTGGCGGGAATCGAGTCCGCCGCCGCCGCGCCGACGTCGATCCCGCGCCGACCGAGGTCGTGAAGGAGGGATGCGAGGACCTCGCGGTGGAGATGGGCCACGAGGAGATCGGCGGCCGGCCTCTGCCGCGCCGCCGGGAGGCGCGACACCGCCTGCTCGTAGGCGGTGATCGTGTTGCAGGTGCCGTTGCGGGCGAGGAGCAGTTCGAGGCCGAGCGCCGGCGCCACCCCCTCCCACAGCGCCACGTGGATGATCTCCTGGAGCGTGGCGTCGGCCACCGATTCGCCCCCCGACCATTCGTCGGCGGGCTCGGGCGCGGCGGCTGCCTCGGCCCGCACCCGTGCGGCGAGCGCCGCGAGCTTCGTGGCCATCTCCTCCGGTTCCGCCGCGGCGCGGAGGTACATCCACGCCGCCGCCGGCTTCCCCTCCTCGAGCAACGGCCAGCCGACCTCGCGGCAGGCGTCGAGCGACTTCTCCTCGAGTCGCGCCTGCGTCTCGGCCGGGAGCGCTCGTGTCTCGCCGACGACCGGGATCCCCAGCGCCACGCGGGCCTGGAGGAGGCGGGCGTCGAAGAGCGAGTGCCAGCGCCGTGCCGCGGCGAGCGTCCGCGCGAGCGACTCGAACATCGCGTCGAGGCCGGGGCCGTCGGCGGCGGCGCGGAGGGAATCGCAGAGCGACGAGAGATCGGGCTCGGGCTGCGGGGCGTCGGCGGTCATCGATGCGGTTCCGGGGGAGGGATGGGGTCGGCGATGGTCACGCGCCCGACTGGCGGACGCTTTCGTAGGCGAGGACCGCGGCGGTCGCGGCGACGTTGAGGCTGTCGGCCAGGCCGTGCATCGGCAGGCTCGCGCGGTCGAGAGCGACGCGCCCGCCGTCGGCCGCCTCCTGCCAGGCGTCGGAGATCCCCAGGGCCTCGCTTCCCAGGAGGATCGCCACGTGTCCGGCGAGGGGGGCGCGGTGCCAGGGGAGCGCGGCATCCGGACAGGCGGCGACGACACGGCGGCCGTCGGCGGCGCACCAGTGGATCGCCTCCTCGACGGTCGCGGCGGCCAGCGGCACCGAGAACACGGTGCCGAGACTCGCGCGGATCGTGGCGGGATTCGCCGGATCGGTGCCGCCGCCGCAGGCGATCACGCCGGCCAGTCCGGCGGCGTCGACGGTGCGCAGGATGGCGCCGAGGTTCCCGGGCTTCTCCACCCCTTCGAGGATCATCACCGGCCGGTCGCGCCGCGGAGCGAAGGCGGCGAGCGCCGCGCCGCGGAAGGGGACGACGCCGACGCAGCCCTCGTTGCGGTCGCCGAAGGCCACCTTGGAAAACGCCGCCCGCGAAAGCAGGAGAATCGTCGTGCCACGGGCTTCGAGATCGGAGAGCCAGGCCTCGAGCGCCGCTCCGACGGGGAGGCCGTCGGAGGCATCCATCCCCCGCGCCGGCGCGGCCAGCGCCCGACCGAGCCATGCATCGTCGAGGAACAGTTCCACGGGCACGATCCCCGCGGCCACCGCACGGCGCAGTTCGCGGCCGCCATCGACGAGCGTCAGTCCGGCGTCGCGCCGGGCGTCGGCGTCGCGCAGCCTCGCTGCGGCGCGGAGACGCGGGTTGGCGGGGCTCGTGATGGAGAGGCGCTCGGTCATCGGGGGGAGCGGCGGGCGAACGCGCCGAGTTCGAGGGGGCGGCCGGTGGAGGCCGTGATCGTGAGCACGCCCGACTCGAGGCGGGCGCGGGGGCCGGCGACGGCGGCGAGCGCCGCGGCGAGGCGCGGGGGCGTCCAGCCGGGGGAGTGGCACGACAGGAGGAGCGGGCCGCGGGCCGGAGCCGGCACGATCGCGGCGAGGTCGTCGAGCAGCGGGGCGAGATCGCGGTCGATGGCGAAGGCCTGGCCGCGCGGGCCGTGGCCCCAGGAGGGGGGATCGAGGACCACGCCGTCGTAGCGGTTGCCGCGGCGGCGCTCGCGGGCCACGAAGGTCCGCGCGTCCTCGCAGACGAAGCGCAACGGCGCGTCCTCCAGGCCGCTGGCGGCGGCGTTGCGGCGAGCCAGCGCCACGGCCTGCCGCGAGGCGTCGACGTGCACCACCTCGGCGCCGGCCGCCGCCGCGGAAAGTGTGGCGGCCCCGGAATGGGCGAAGAGGGAGAGGAGGCGGCTGCCGGGAGGGGTGACCTGCTCCAGCCAGGCCCACTGGGGGGCCTGCTCGAGGAACAGCCCGGTCTGCCCCGAGGCGGCCGGTCGGACTTCGAGCCGGAGGACGCGCTCGTGCAGCGGCACGGAAACGACCCAGGGGGCGGGGAGATCCCGCCGTCGCATCCACCCGCGGGGAAGGTCGCCCGCCGGAGATCCGGCCCCGTTTCTGCTTTCCCGGTCGCTGGCCCCCGTGTAGCTTACATGGACGTCGCGCCACAGGCCGGGGAGGCTGCGGGGCAGCCGGGCCTGGGGGAGCGGACGATCGACGAGGATGCCGGCGAGGCGTTCCAGGCGACGTCCTCCGCCGAAGTCGACGAGTGTCGCCTGGGCATCGACCGAAGGGTCGACGGGTGGGTCGATCGAGTCGTCGCTCGGGGTGGAGCGGTCGCGGGGCATCGCCATGATGGCCCCAGGATACGTCCCCGGGCAGATGAGCCAAATCCAACGCCGGGGTGTTCCCCGCAGGAGTTCCGAAATGAAGCGCGTGCCGCGTCTGTTCCTCCTCTCGCTGCCCATGGCCGCAGCCGCGCTCGTGGCCGGCGCCGGCTCCCGGGCGTTCGCCGGGGAGGATGCCCCCGCCGTGCCGGTCGCCGATCGGGCGAGCGGGAGGGAACAGGCCCCCGACGAGGCGATCGCGGCGCTGGTCGCCTTCCTCGAGAAGGGGGACGACGAGAAGCCGCGGGAGGGAGAGAAGCGCCGTGCCGAGGGCCGCGAGCATGACCGCCGCGACGGCCGCCGTGGCGGCGAGCGGTCGCGGGGCGAGCGGGAAGAGCCGGGCCGTCGTGACGAGGCCCGCCGCGGATCGCGACCGGGCGAGGCGGCACCCGCCGAGCGTGAGCGAGCCGAGCGCGAGCGGGCCCGCGTCGAACGCCGCCCCGAAGGCCAGCCCCGTCCGTCGGGCCGCCGTCCGTTCGACGACGGTCCGCCGCGCGTCGTCCGTCCCGGGGCGCCGCTCCCCGGTGGTCCGGGCGCCGGCCCCGGTCCGCGCCCGGATGCCCGCCGTGTGGCGCCCCTGGTGCGTCCGCAGCCCCGTGGCCCGGGCCTGCCGATGATCCCGCTGACACCGGCGATGCCGCGTGCTCCTCAGGTGGCTCCCGTGCCTCATGTCGCACCGCACGCCGCGCCGAATGCGGCACCGCCTCACGCGGTGCCGGGCGGAGCACCGCATCATGTCGGTCCGGGCGCGGTCGTGGTCGCGCCACCGCAGGTGCGGGCCTTCGCCTTCCAGATCGGCCCTGATGGCGCGGCCAAGGCGGTGCCGCCCGGCCCTGCGTATTTCCAACCCGGCCCGAAGCCCGAAGCCCATGGCGAGCGCCAGCAGATCACCGTCCAGATCGACGGAGGTGAACTCAAGCTCCAAGGGATCCCCGGCATGGAGGGCCCGCTCAATCTCGGCGGTCTTCCGGGCGTCGGGGCGCCGATCCAGGTCGAGGGGAAGATGCTGCGGCTCGAAGGGGTTCCCGGTGACAAGGGTGGCTCACACGCCGAGGTGGCGAAGCTCCTCGACCGGATCCTCGACAAGGTCAACGCGATCGAGTCGCGGCTCGGCGGTCCGGGGGCGCAGGGCCAGCACGGCCAGCATGCCCCGCACGGCCAGCCGATGCATCATCCCGCCCCGCAGCCGCCGGCTCCGCCGCAGCATCCCGGCATGCCTCCGCATCAGGCCGGCCCCCAGCCTCCGCACGGTCAGCCCGGCCCGCAGCACCCCGGCCCCCAGCACGGCGGTGTGAACCCCGACGAGATCAATCGTCGCTTCGAGGAGCAGGCCCGCCATCTCCACGGCCGGATGGAGGAGATGGCCAAGCGACTGGCGGAGCAGGTGCAGGCCGGCGGTGGCGAGCACCTGAAGCAGGCGCATCAGAAGCTCGTGGAGACGCACGAGAAGATCCAGCAGGCCTTCCAGGACATCCGCAAGCGCTTCGCCGAGCAGCAGGAGCGGATCGAGCGCCTGGAGCTCGAGGTGAAGAAGCTTCGCGAGGAGCTCGAGCGTCGCGCCGCCGCCGCGGAGGGGGCGCCGCGGAAGCCGGTGTCGATCGAGATCGTGCCGGCGCTGTGAGCGGTCGATGAGACTCCGCCTCCCGTTCGTCGTCGCCGTCATCGCGGCCCTCGGTCCGCTCGCCGTCGTCGGCCGCGCCCGGGCCGACGGCCCGTCGACGGTCGACTTCAACCGCGACATCCGCCCGCTCCTGTCCGACCGCTGCTTCGCCTGCCACGGGCCCGACGCGGCGAAGCGGCAGGCGGGCTTGCGCCTCGACTCGGCGGACGGCGCCTCTGCCGAGCTGGAAAGCGGTGCGCGGGCGATCGTGCCGGGGGACGCCGCGGCGAGCACGCTCCTCGAGCGCGTAGCGAGCACCGATCCCGACCTCGTCATGCCGCCGCCGCACGTCGGCAAGCCGGTGACCGGGGCCGAGGCCGAGCTGCTCGGGCGTTGGATCGCCGACGGAGCCCGCTACCGGAAGCACTGGGCGTTCGAACGGATCGAGCGGCCGGCGGTGCCGACTCCGCGCGACGCGGCCTGGCCGCGGACGCCGGTCGATCGCTTCATCCTCTCCCGGCTCGAAGCCGAGGGGCTCGCGCCGCAGGGGGACGCCGACCGCGTCGCGCTCGCGCGCCGCGTGAGCCTCGATCTCACCGGCCTGCCGCCGACGCCCGAGGAGGTCGACGCCTTCCTCGCCGACGCCTCGCCCGACGCCTACGAGACCTTCGTCGACGCCAAGCTGGCGAGCCCCCACTTCGGCGAGCGGATGGCGCTCGAATGGCTCGACTCGGCCCGTTACGCCGACAGCCACGGTTACCAGACCGATTCCGCCCGGGCCAACTGGCCGTGGCGCGACTGGGTGATCGACGCGTTCAATTCCGGAATGCCCTTCGACGCCTTCACGATCCGCCAGCTCGCCGGCGACATGCTCGCCCCGAGCGCGGACGATCCGCTCGCGAATCGCGACCGGCTCGTGGCCACCGGCTTCAACCGCAACCACCGCATCAACGGCGAAGGGGGGATCATCGCCGAAGAGTGGCGCGTGGAGACGATCGTCGACCGGGTGGAGACGACCGGCCAGACGTGGCTCGGCCTCTCCGTCGGCTGCGGCCGCTGCCACGACCACAAGTACGACCCGCTCACGCAGCGCGAGTTCTATTCCCTGTTCGCCATCTTCGGGAACGTCCCCGAGACCGGCACGATCATGGGGGGCGAGAACCGCAGCGGCGGCAATTCCGATCCGCTGCTGCCGCTGCCGAGCGACGAGCAGGCGTCCGAGGTCGCGAGGCTCGAGGCGACGATCCGCGACGCCGAGGCGGCCGTGCAGGCCGGCGAGAAGGAGACCGGCCCGCTCGTCGCCGCGTGGGAGGAGTCGGTGCGGTCGGTGCTGGCGCTGCCCGACGAGCCGTGGCGGCCGCTCGAACCAGCGACGCTCGAGAGCGCGGGGGGCGCCGACTTCCGCCGTCTCGACGACGGCTCCTGGCTGGTCGAGGGAGCCCAGCCCCCGCTCGACGTCTACGAGATCGGGGCCACGCTGCCGCCCGGCCCACTGACGGGGATCCGGCTCGAGCTCCTCGCCGATCCCTCCCTTTCCGGTGGCGGCGGCTTCGGCCGCAACCACAACGGCAACGTCGTCGTGAACCGGATCGAGGCCGAGATCGATCCCCCCGACGACGCGGCCCCGCGGCCGGTGACGTTCCTCCGCGCCGAGGCCGACTACGAGCAGGCCGGCTGGCCCGCCGCCAGCGTGCTCGGGTCGGGGCAGGGTTGGGCGATCGACGGCCATCTCCCCGAGAAGCGCGAACCGCGCCGCATCGCGCTTTTTCCAGCCGCGGCGGAGGCGGTGACCGAGGGATCGCGGATCGTTCTGCGGATCCGGCAGGAGGTGATCCAGGGGCATGCCTTCGGGAGGTTCCGCCTGGCGTTCACCCAAGCCCCCCCGGCGCTCGTCGGCGTCGCCGGGGTGAGCATCCCGGCGGCGGTCCGCGACGTGCTCCGCGTCGATGCTTCGGCCCGCACCGCCGAGCAGCAGGCGGTCGTCACGGCCTACTGGCGGGAGAAGGTCGGGGGGCCGGTGAAGCAGGCGGAGGCCGCCCGCGACGCGGCGAAGCAGGCGCTCGCCGCCTACCGTGACACGCTCCCCAGTGCGATGGTGATGCAGGAAGGGCCGCCGCGCGACGCCTTCGTGCTCGTGCGCGGCGAGTACGACAAACCGGGCGAGAAGGTGGAGCCGGGGCTGCCGGCGTTCCTGCCTCCGCTGCCTCCGGGAAAGAAGGCCGACCGGCTCGCGCTCGCCGAGTGGCTCGTCAGCCGCGACCATCCGCTCACCGCGCGGGTGTGGGTGAACCGGCAATGGGAGCGGCTCTTCGGCACCGGCATCGTGAAGACGAGCGAGAACCTCGGCAGCCAGGGGGAGTTCCCCAGCCACCCCGAACTCCTCGACTGGCTCGCCGCGGCCTTCATGGAGGGGGAGGGGATGCCCGCGGTCGCCGGCCAGCCGGCCCGGCCGTGGGACATGAAGGCCTTCCTCAAGCTCCTCCTCACGAGCTCCGTCTACCGCCAAAGCGCGAGGGTCTCGCCCGAGAGCCTCGCGCGTGATCCGGCCAACCGGCTCCTCGCGCGGTTCCCGCGGACGCGTTTGCCGGGCGAGATCGTCCGCGACCGGGCCCTCGCCGCGGCGGGGCTCCTCGTGCCGGTGATCGGGGGTCCGAGCGTACGGCCCTGGATGCCCGACGGCGTGTGGGACGACACGAGCAAGTATGGCAACCTCCGCGGCTACGTCCCCGACACCGGCCCGGGCCGCTTCCGCCGCAGCATGTACACGATCTGGAAGCGGACCGCCGGCCCGCCGACGATGCTCCTCTTCGACGCCCCCAACCGCGAGACCTGCACGGTGCGTCGCTCGCGCACCAACACGCCGCTGCAGGCGCTCGCGCTGTTGAACGAGCCGACTTTCCTCGAGGCCGCCGCGGGCCTCGCCCGGCGGATGCTCGCCGAGGGGGCCGACGACCGCGCTCGCCTCGCCCGCGGGTTCCGCGCCGCGATCGGCCGGGCCCCCGACGACGCCGAACTCGACACGCTCGTCGCCGGCCTCGCCGCCGACCGGGCCGCCTTCGCCGCCGACCGCGACGCTGCGGCGAAGTTCGTCGCGGCTGGTTCCGCCGCCTTGGCGGGGAAGCCGCCGGCGGAGAGCAGCGGCGAGCCGGGCGAGTTCGCCGCCTGGTGCCTGGCCGCAAACGTGATCCTGAACCTCGACGAGTTCGTGATGCGGGAGTGATCCTCGTGAAGCAGCCCTCCGATCTCCTCCGCCTCCAGGATGCCCTCAATCGGCGCGTGTTCCTCGGGAGCTCCGTGGGCGGCGTGGCCGCCACGCTCGCGGGGCTGGCCGCGCCGCGCGGGGCGCATGGATCCCCGGCGCTTCCCGGCCTCCCGCACCACGCGCCGAAGGCGAAGCGGATCATCTACCTCTTCCAGTCGGGCGCGCCGTCGCAGATGGATCTCTTCGATCCCAAGCCCGCGCTCGCCGCCAGGCGTGGGGAGGATCTCCCCGACTCGATCCGGCAGGGGCAGCGGCTGACGACGATGACCAGTGGCCAGAAGACCTTTCCGGTCGCGCCGTCGATCTTTTCCTTCGGGCAGCATGGCGGGAGCGGGATGTGGTTCAGCGAGCTCGTGCCGGGCCTCGCCTCGCACGCCGACCGCTGGTGCATGATCCGCTCGATGCACACCGAGGCGATCAACCACGATCCGGCGATCACCTTCTTCCAGACCGGCCACCAGCTCGCCGGCCGGCCGAGCATCGGCTCCTGGGCCAGCTACGGCCTGGGGAGCGAGAACGCCGATCTCCCCGCCTACGTCGTGCTCACGAGCTTCGGCAGCGGCCGTCCCGACGACCAGCCGCTCTACGACCGGCTGTGGGGATCGGGCTTCCTGCCGACGGAGCACCAGGGGGTGCGCTTCCGCAATTCGGGCGCGCCGGTGCTCTACCTCGCCGATCCGCCCGGCATCGCCCGGAGCACGCGCCGCTCCACGCTGGACCGGATCGCGGGCTTGAACGCCCGCCGATCCGAGGCCCTCGGCGATCCCGACATCGCCGCGCGCACAGGGCAGTACGAGATGGCCTTCCGGATGCAGGCGAGCGTGCCGGAGCTCTCGAGCTTCGCAGACGAGCCGAAGCACGTCCTCGAGTCGTACGGCCCCGACGTGGAGCGGCCCGGGAGCTACGCCCGCAACTGCCTCCTCGCGCGGCGCTTGTCGGAGCGGGGGGTCCGCTTCGTGCAGCTCTTTCACATGGGGTGGGACCACCACGGTGGCCTGCCGGGCGCGATCCGCGGCCAGTGCAAAGACACCGACCGGGCGACCGCGGCGCTCCTCTCGGATCTGGCCGACCGCGGCCTCCTCGACGAGACGCTCGTCGTCTGGGGGGGCGAGTTCGGCCGCACCATCTACTCGCAGGGGGGCGTGACCGAGACCGACTACGGCCGCGACCACCACCCGCGCTGCTTCACGACGCTCCTGGCCGGCGCCGGCATCAAGGGGGGGCTGACGTGGGGGGCGACCGACGACTACTGCTACAACGTGGTCACGCCGGACCAGCACGTCCACGTCCACGATCTCAACGCCACGATCCTGCATCTGATGGGCGTCGATCACACGCGGCTCACCTTCCCCTACCAGGGCCGCGATTTCCGCCTCACCGACATCCACGGCGAGGTGGTGAAGGGGATCCTGGCGTGACTCGCCATCGTCCGCCGACGATCGTGCCCGCGGATCGGGCCGATCCCCGTCGACCGCTACACTGACGCTCTTCCCGAGCCCGAGAGGAGCCGTCGATGGACCAGGATCCGAAGTCCCCCGCACACCATCACGCCGCGGCCGGCCGTCGGGACCTCGTCCGCCTCGCCTTCCTCTCCCTCGGCGTGGTCTTCGGCGACATCGGTACGAGCCCGCTCTACACGCTGAAAGAGTGTCTCCACGTCGCCGCCGCACACGGCGACTCGGTCGACCGCACCGACCTCTTCGGCATCCTCTCGCTGATGTTCTGGTCGCTCGTGCTCGTGGTCACGGTGAAATACGTCGTGTTCGTGATGCGGGCCGACCATGGCGGGGAAGGGGGGATCCTGGCGCTGTTGGCTCTCGTCCCCGACCGCTACCGCCATTCGGCCCATGGCATCGGCGGCGTCTCCGGGATGACGCTCCTGGCGGTCGTCGGGGCGTCGCTCCTCTACGGCGACGGCGTGATCACGCCGGCGATCTCCGTTCTCTCCGCCGTCGAGGGACTCGCCGTCGCCAGCCCCTCGCTGTCGCGGTTCGTCGTCCCGATCACCTGCCTGATCCTCGTCGGCCTCTTCGCGCTGCAGAGCCGCGGCACCGGCGACGTCGGCCGGCTCTTCGGGCCGGTGATGCTCGTGTGGTTCGTCACGCTCGCGCTCTTGGGCCTGCGGCAGATCGTCCAGGAGCCGGCGGTGCTCGCGGCGCTGTCGCCCGGATGGGGCCTCGAGTTCTTTTGGCGCCACGGCCTCCGCGGGATCCTGATCCTCGGATCGGTCGTGCTGGTCGTCACCGGAGGCGAGGCGCTCTACGCCGACATGGGCCACTTCGGACTCGAGCCCATCCGCCTGGCCTGGGGTACCCTCGTGCTGCCGGCGTTGGTGCTCGCCTACCTCGGCCAGGGGGCGCTGATCCTCCGCGATCCCTCCGCCGCCGCGGAGCCCTTCTTCCGCATGGTGCCGCCGGGGGCGGCCACATGGGCGCTGGTGATCCTCGCGAGCCTGGCGACGGTGATCGCCTCGCAGGCGCTGATCTCCGGCGCCTTCTCGCTCACCCGCCAGGCGATGCTCCAGGGCTTCCTGCCGCGGATGACGATCCGCCACACCGCCTACGACAACGAGGGGCAGATCTACATTCCCGAGGTCAACGCGCTGTTGGCGATCGGCTGCCTGGCGCTGGTGCTCACGTTCCGCGAGAGCGTCAAGCTCGCCGCCGCCTACGGCATCGCCGTCACCGGCACGATGGCCGTCACGTCGATCCTCTATTACCTCGTCGTCCGCTACACCTGGGGCTGGGGGAGGTGGAAGAGCCTGGCGATTCTCGCTTTCTTCCTGGCCCTCGACCTTCCCTTCCTCGCCGCGAACCTCTTCAAATTCTTCGACGGCGGCTACGTCCCGATGCTCATCGGCTCGGCGCTGATCGCCGGGATGCTCATCTGGAGCCACGGTCGCACCGCGGTCATCGACCGCTACTCGCGGCAGTACGGCTCGTGGGCCGAGACGTGGCCCGCGCTCTCGAAGCACGTGGCGTCGCGGGTGCCCGGGGGGGCGGTGTTCCTCACGCCGAACGTCGAGCACGTGCCCCCCTTGCTCGTCCACCACGTCGAGCTGACGCGGGCGCTGCAGGAGACGGTGATCCTCCTCACCGTGGCCGACGTGCCGGTGCCGGAGGTGGCGGAGTCCGATCGGTCCGTCGTGACACGGCTCGGCGACGGGTTCTGGCAGGTGGTCGTCCGCTTCGGGTACATGGAGGAGCCGCGGGTCGTGCCGTTGCTCGAGAAGCTCGCCGCCCTCCACGACATTCCGATCGACGTCGCCACCGCCACCTTCTTCATCGGCCACGCGACGATCCTGCCGGACGAGGAGGGGAAGCTGACGCGGATCCCCGAGGCGATCTTCGCCTGGCTCAAGCGCAACGCAGTCCAGGAGGAGCGCCGTTACCACGTGCCACCCGAGCGGGTGATCGAAGTGGGGGAGCAGATCTCGCTGTGACCGTCGCGCCGCGGTCGCATGGCTCCCGCAGAGGGGACGACGTACACTCCTCCGGGAGGAAGCCCATGCGTCGCATCCCGTTCCATCCGCCCGTCCCCTGGCCTGCCGCGGCCCTCGTCGGAGCCCGGCGCGCTCTGGGAGCCTGGCTCTGCCTGACGAGCGTTTTCCTGGCGGGGAGCGGGGCCCGGGGCGCCGACGCCGTCGATCCCGCCGCCGCGGCCGACGACGCCGCCTTCTTCGAACGGTCGGTGCGGCCGCTCCTCGTCGAGCGCTGTCTCGAGTGCCACGGCGAGAAAGGGGAGGGGGGCCTGCGTCTCGATGGCCGGGGGGCCGCGCTCGCCGGCGGCGACTCCGGCCCGGCCGCCGTGGCGGGCGATCCGATGGCGAGCTTGCTCGTGAAGGCCATCGGCTATGCCGACCCGACCTACCAGATGCCCCCCTCCGGCAAGCTCCCGGAGAAGGAGATCGCGGTCCTCGAGGAGTGGGTGCGGCGCGGCCTCCCCTGGCCGGGGAGCGACGGCGAGCCGGCCCCCGCCGCCAGGCGGAGCGGCCCCGGGATCACCGAGGGCGATCGCGCCCGCTGGGCCTATTCGCCGGTGGTCCGTCCGGACATTCCCGCCGCCCCGCCGGGCACGGAAGCCATCGACGCCTTCCTGCTCGAGGGGCTCTCGGCCGCGGCGATCACCCCCAACGGCCAGGCGAGTCCGCGCGAGCTCGTCCGCCGGGCCTGGTTCGATCTCGTCGGCCTGCCGCCCCCGCTCGGCGAGGTGGAGGCGTTCGAACGCGATCCTTCGGACGCCGCCTGGGAGGCGCTCGTCGAGCGGCTCCTCGCCATGCCGGCCTACGGCGAGCGGCAGGCCCGGGCCTGGCTCGACGTCGTCCGCTTCGCCCAGACCAACGGCTACGAGCGCGACGACGAGAAGCCCTTCGCCTGGCGCTACCGCGACTGGGTGATCGCCGCCTTCAACGCCGACATGCCCTTCGACCGTTTCGCCCGGGAGCAGATCGCCGGCGACCTCCTCGAGCCACGCGGCGATTCGGGCCTCGTCGCCAGCGGCTTCTGGCATCTGGGCACCTGGGACGACGAGCCCGACGACGCGCGGCTCGCCCGGTTCGACGAGCTCGACGACGCGCTGTCCACCGTCGGCCAGGCGTTCCTGGGAACGACGATCGGCTGCGCCCGCTGCCACGACCACAAGTTCGACCCGTTCTCGCAGGCCGACTACTACGCGCTTCTGGGCCTCGTGAAGGGCGTGCGGCGCTACGAGCGCGTCGTCCTGCCGCCCAAATCCGAGGCCGCGATGTTCGTGGCGCTCACCACCGAGGGGGATTGGGCCCTGGCGGCGCGGGAGTCGAGCGAGGGTCCGGAGCCGACGCACGTTCTCGTGCGGGGCAACCCCGCCACGCCCGGGGCCGAGGTGACGCCGGGCCTGCCCGAGGTCCTCCGGGGCCGCGTGCCGACCGAGGCGGGCCTCGCCGGACGGAAGCTGCTCGCCGAATGGATCGCGAGCCCCTCGAACCCCCTCACTTCGCGCGTCGCCGCCAATCGGGTCTGGCAGCGGCACTTCGGCCGCGGCCTCGTTCCGAGCCCCAATGACTTCGGTGCCGCCGGCGTCCCTGCCACGAATCCCCGCCTCCTCGACTGGCTGGCAAGCGACCTCGTGGCCTCGGGATGGAGCCTCAAGGCCCTCCACCGCACGATCATGCGTTCCCGGGCCTACCGGATGAGCTCGCGTGCCGACCGCCCGGAGTGCGTCGCCGCCGACGAGCCGAACGAGCTCCTCTGGCGGCAGAATCGGCGCCGGCTGGAGGCGGAGGCGATCCGCGATTCGATGCTCGCCGCCGCGGGCACGCTGTCGAGCGCCGTCGGTGGCCGCGGCTTCTTCATGCAGGTCGGCCCCGACTCCCTCGCCGGCCAGTCGAAGCCGGGTCTGGGATGGGAGATCTCCCGCCCCGACGAGCAGCATCGGCGGAGCATCTACGGCTACGTGAAGCGGACGCTCCTGGTGCCCGAGCTCGAGGCCCTCGACTACACGAACACCACGGGGCCCGTCGGCGAGCGCGCGGTGACCACCGTCGCGCCGCAGGCGCTGCTCCTGGTCAACGGTGACTTCGCTCGTTCGCAGGCCCTCGCGCTCGCCGGGCGGGCCGAGCGCGATCTGGCCACCGCGGGGATCGACCCGGGCGACGACCCCGCCTTCGTGCGGCGGCTCTTCGAACTGGCCCTCGCACGGCGGCCGTCGTCGGAGGAGGAGTCGATCGGCGTCGCGCATCTGGCCCGACAGCGGGGGGCCTGGGGATCTTCGCCCGATCCGGTCGTGCTGAGGCCGCTCGTGCCCAGGGCACTGCAGGAGGGATACCGCCGGATCCTCTCCCCCGCGCAGATCCTCGAAGTCACGCCGGCCGCCGGCTGGCGGATCGGCAGCGGCAACTGGGGAGGGAGCTACGAGGGGATCGTGAACGCCGATCCGGCCGCGGGCCCCTTCGCGCTCTTCGTCGGCCCGCGCGTGCCGGGCGGCGCACCCGAGCCGGCCTTCCATGACGGCACGCTCGAGGCCGATCTGTTCGTCCGCGACGCCGCCGACGTGGTGGCGATCCTGCTCCGCGGCCAGCCCGCCGGCGATCCGCTCTACGAGCGCGCGAGCGCCTACGAGCTCGCCCTCCTGCCGCGCGAGTCCGCGGTCGAACTGCGCCGCGTCGGCCCCGACCGCGTCGCCACGCTCGCCTCGCGCCGCGTCCCCCTGCGGACCGACGCCTGGAACCGTCTGCGGCTCGAGGTCCGGGGGGGCAGGGTCGCCGGCTGGCTCGCCGACGCACCGGCCGACCTGACGGCTGGCGCCGGTGCCGTGTCCGCCGCCGATCCCGGGCCGCCGACGCTCGAAGGAGTCGATCCCGAGCCCCTCGCGGCTCCCGGCCACGTGGGCCTGCGCACCTGGGGGGCCGGCGCCCTCGCGCGGCGCGTGCTCGTCAGGCCGGACGGCGGCGAACCCTTCCGGCTCGACGCCGACACGCCCCCGTCTTCCGAGGAGGCCCGGTCCCGCGCCCGCCGCGATCTCGCCCTGCTCGTCCTCAACCTCAACGAGTTCGTCACCGTCGACTGACCGAGGGAATCCCGCTCATGGCGAACGAGATGCGACCTGGCCGCTGCGTCGGCACGCGCCGGCAATTCCTGTGGGAGAGCGGCGCGGGCTTCACGGGCCTGGCCCTCTCCGGGCTTCTCGAGCGGGACGGTTTTCCCTTCGGTGCCGCCCGCGCGGCGACGGCGACGCCACTTTCGCCCAAGTCCCCCCACCGGCCCGGCGCGAAGGCCTGCATCTTCCTCTACATGTACGGCGGTCCGTCGCAGATGGACCTCTTCGACTACAAGCCGGAGCTCCAGAAGCGCGACGGCCAGGAGATCGAGATCGAGATCCGCCGCCGCTCCGTGCAGAAACAAAAACTCCTCGGCTCGCGGCGGAGCTTCCGTCAGCATGGCCAGTCGGGCCTGTGGATCTCCGACGCCCTGCCGCACCTCGCCGCCCATGCCGACGAGCTGGCGGTGGTGAAGAGCCTGTGGGCCGATTCCTTCGCCCACGGCTCGGCGAATCTCCAGATGAACACCGGGCGGATCCTCCAGGGGCATCCCGCCCTGGGGAGCTGGCTGGCCTACGGCCTGGGGAGCGTGAACGAGAACCTGCCCGGCTTCGTCGTCATGCTCGATCCGCGCGGCGGGCCGATTCCCGGCGCCGCCAACTGGGCCGCCGGCTACATGCCCTCGGCCTATCAGGGGACGGTCTTCCGTTCGGCGGGCGAGGCCCTCCCGGCGCTCGAGGCCCCGGCCGGGTATTCCCGCGCCATGCAGCGTGACCGAGTCGACACGCTCGCCGCCCTCAATTCGATCCACGCCTCCGCGCGCACCGCCACGGCCGATCTCGAGGCCCGCATCGCCTCCTACGAGCTCGCCTTCCAGCTCCAGACGAGCGGGCCGGAGCTCCTCGATCTCTCCGACGAGAGCCGTGCCACCCTCGACGCCTACGGCCTCTTCGACAAGAAGGGGGACCACCCGCTCTCCCTCGGTCCCGCCCCCTTCGGCCGGCAGTGCCTGGTGGCCCGGCGGCTCGTCGAGCGCGGCG
>CAWUOA010000008.1:0-25247 GCA_963923225.1 uncultured Planctomycetaceae bacterium | reverse complement strand
CGTCGTTTTCACGCACGGGGCGGAAAGCGAGGGCCGGTTGTGGATCGGCATCGCCGGCGCGACAATCGTCCGAAGGGGGGAGCCGCCCCCTCGCCCGAACGGAGCTCGCCATGGCCGACCACAACCCCTACGCCCCCCCGGAAGACGATCGGCGCGATTCTCCCCGCGGCGGCCGCTGGGAAGACTCCGGCACCGGACTGTGGCAGGACCGCGGTCTGCTCGTGGTGGACAACGGCGCGGAACTCCCCCCGCGGTGCATCGTCTGCAACGCTCCGTCGACCGGAACGCTGCGACGCAAGCTCTCCTGGCACCCCGCCGGGTGGTACCTGCTCGTCCTGTTCAATCTCCTCGTGTACGCGATCGTGGCGATGATCATCCGCAAGACGGCGACGATCCACGTCGGCCTCTGCGACCGCCACCGTTCCCGGCGCCGCATGTGGATCGCGATCGCCTGGACGATGGCGATCTCGGCGATCGCCATCCCCTTCGCCCTGGTCCCCCTGGGGGACGACGCCGTGTTCGGCGCGGCGGCGGTCGGCATGCTCGTTCTCATCGCCGCGGCGCTGATCGGTCTTTACGGCGCGCGCGTGGTCTACGCGAAGAAGATGGACGCGGCGCGGGCCTGGGTGGCCGGGGCCTGCTCCGACTACCTCGCCGACCTCCCCCACTGGGACGGCCCCTGACGAGCCAGCCGGGCCCGCGCCTCGCACGCTCCCCACGGAAGGGGTAGGCTCATCGGGACGAGGCGGGCGGGGGCCCGCCGTCAGGGGACACCCGCCCTCCGATGGCCGACACCGACTTCTCCGACGCGTCCGCCCCGCTCGACACGGTGCTCACCGTCGTCAGCCCGGAGAACATCGCCTTCCAGTTCCGCCTCGCCGGGCCGGCGATGCGCGCGGTCGCCCTGGCCATCGACGCCGTGGTGATCGCCTGCCTCGCCATCGGGGCGATCTTGACCGTCGGTACATTCCGGCCCCTCGGCGACGCCGCCATGGGCCCGCTCCTCGTGGCGGCGTTCTTCGTCTGGTGGGGCTACGGGGCCGCCTGCGAGGTGTTCGCCAACGGCCGCACCGCCGGGAAGTCGGCGCTGGGCCTGCGCGTCGTGTCGCAGACCGGCCTGTCGATCAATCCGGCGCAGGCGATCCTCCGCAACCTCGTCCGGGCCGTCGACGTCGCGCCGCCGTTCTTTCCCGGCGTGGCGTCGATGGCGCTGACCTCCCGGCTCCAGCGGCTCGGCGACCTCGCCGCCGGGACGATCGTGATCGTGGAGCGGCCGCGCCGGCTGCCGAAGGCGCCGCGGGTCGAGGCCGGGGCGATCGACGTCGTGCCCCCCGACTTCAAGCCCGATCCACGCGTCCTCGAGGCGCTGGCCGCCTACGTCAGCCGCCGTCCCGATCTCCCCCTCGGCAGGCGTCTCGAGCTGTCGCGGCTCGCCGCCGAGCGGCTGTGCCGCGTCTGGGGCGTGCCGGTGCCGCGCGATCCCGACGCCCTCGTGTGCGGTCTCTACGAGCGGGCGATCGCCTCCGACGGGGAGGACGCTTCGTGAAGGTCACCGACATGATCGCGGCCCGGTCGCCGGAGTGGCGGGAGCTCGAAGAGGACGTGACGTGGCTGCGCGGCACGGCGCCTCGCCGGCTCGACCCGGCCCGCACGGCGGCCTTCGCCCGCCGGTACCGCTCCGCCTGCAGCGACCTGGCCCTCGCCACCGGGATGCGTTTCCCCGAGAGCACCGTCGACTATCTCCAGCAGCTCGTCGCCGACGCCCACACCCAGCTCTACCGCATCGAAGGCTTCAGCATCATCGCCTGGCTGCGCGCGCTTCTGGTCGACGTGCCGCGGCGCACCGTCACCGACCCCTGCACCTGGATCGCCGCCGCGGTGTTCGTGGCGTTGTTCGGGGGTGGGATGCTCGCGGCGGCACTGCGGCCCGGTTTCGCCGAGGAGGTCGCGGGCGAGAGCGTGATCGCGCGGATGGAGGAGATGTACGCCGAACGCCCCAATGGCGAGGGCTTCACCGCGGGCCGGGCGCGGATGGCCGGCTTCTACGTCTTCAACAACGCCGGCATCGGGCTGCGCTGCTTCGCCGGAGGAATCCTCCTCGGCGTGGGGAGCCTCGTCGTGCTGGCGTTCAACTCCCTGTTCCTCGGCACGGTCTTCGGCCACATGCTCGTCTCGCCGGTGGCGGACCACTTCGCGGAGTTCGTCACGGCCCACGGTCCGTTCGAGCTCTCCGCGATCGTCCTCTCCGCCGGCGCCGGCCTGCGCCTCGGTTGGTCGGTCGTCGACACGCGCGGCTGGAGCCGGGGCGACTCGCTGCGCCGCACCGCGCCGCAGGCGCTCGCCACCGCCGGCATGGCGACGGTGCTGTTCATCCTCGCCGCCGGGATCGAGGGCTTCGTCTCCCCGTCGCCGCTGCCGCGGGGGATGAAGACGGCGGTCGCCGTCGCGAGCGGACTGCTCCTGGCGGCGTTCCTCGCCACCGGCTTCCTGCCCCGTCGGGAGTCCCGCGATGCAGGCTAGCGGGATCCGGGTCGCGGTCCGTCCGCGCGGCATCTTCGAGTGCCTCGACCTGGCGGTGATGTTCTGCGGCCGGCGGCCGCTGGCGGTGGCCGCAGCCACGGTCGCCGGAGCCATCCCCTGGGTGTTCCTCAACCACTGGCTGTTCGACGGAGCGGGCGACGAGGCCTCCGTCTTCGGCGCCATGCTCCTGGGCCTCGAGACGCCCTGGGCCGCGGCGCCGCTGACGCTGTTCCTCGGCCAGTCGGTGTTCTCCGACCGCTTCTCCTGGCGGGACGCCCTCCGCGCGTTTCGCCGCGGGCTGCCGGCGCTCGTCCTCTTCCAGGGGCTGCTGCGCGGCGTGTGCCTCCTGATCTGGTTCCTCGCCCCGTTCCTCTTCTTCTGGCACTACTACCTCGACCCGATCATCCTTCTCGAGCGCCCGGCCCTCCGCCGTGTCTGGGCCCGCCGCACGGCGATGAACCAGGGGAACGTCGGGCAGTTGCTCAATCTCCTGGGGATCGACACCGCGACGCTCCTGGTCGGCACCGCCCTGCTCGCCGTGAGCCTCTCGGAGCTGGGGTCGCTGTGGCGGGGGAGGCCGCCCGCGGAGGCCGACGGCGATGGCAGCTGGTTCATGTCGGCCCTCTTCTCCTGGGAGGGGCAGATCGCCTTCTTCGCGGTCTGCGGATTCCTCACGGTGTTCCGCTTCTTCACCTATCTCGACACGCGGATCCGCCGCGAGGGCTGGGACGTCGAGCTCAAGCTCCGCGCGGACGACACGTGGGCCGGTTTCGAGCGCCGCTCCTCCGCGATCCGCGGCGCCGCCCCGGCGATCCTCGTCTGCCTCGCGCTTTTGGCCTCTCCGGCCCGGGCCGCCGACGCCGGCGGAGACGACGGGCCCGGCGACGGCGCCCGCCGGGCCCTCGCGAGCCAGTCCTTTCCCTGGTACGACGGCACCTCCGACGGCTACCGGCCGATCGTGCGCGCTCCGGCGCGGGCCTCTGGCGGTGCCCCGCGACTCGATCGCCACGCGGGTGAGGCCTTCGGCGCGGTGGTCTTCACCACGTTGTTCGTGGCGGTGGTGGTGGGGCTCGCCTTCCTCGTGGCCCGGTACGGCCTCTCAGACGGCGCTGCGAGCCAGGAGCGGAAGGACGAGGCGTGGAAGGGGGTGCGGGTCGAGGACGTCGCCGCGGCGCTGCCGGCGGGCCTCCGTCTCGCCGACGGTGATCTCCTCGCCAGGGCCGCAGAGCTCGCCGAGACGGGCGACTTCGCCGCGGCGATGCTCCATCTCCATGCCTGGATGCTCGTGGAACTCGACCGGCGCGGGGAGATCGAATTGGCACGGGGGAAGACCAACCGCCAGTACGCCGCCGAGATCGCCGCGAGGAGGCCGGACGCCGCGGCCCTCTTCCGGAGATCGAGCCGGCTCTTCGAGGACGCCTTCTTCGGCAGGCTGCCGGTCTCCCGGAACGACTTCGAGTCGGTGTGGGAGCGGCGCGGCCTCGTCGCCCCGCCGGCCGCGGCCGCCATGGCCGGGGGGGTGACGCCATGACCGGCCATCCGACCGCGACGGCCGGGCCGATGGACGCGACGCCGGCGATCGCCTCGCGCCGCCCGATCGCCTGGAAGGTGCTCCTGCCGCTCCTTTCGGCGCTCCTGGCCGTCGGAGGCTGCGGGCCGCCGCTCGAGACCGAGTACGGCACCCTCCGCGGCGCGAGCGTCAACGGCATGTCGGCCTTCGTGCGGCTCCTCCGCGACAGCGGCCATGCCACCACGCTGCGTCGCCGCGTGCCGGCGCGCATCGACGCGGATCTGCGCACGCTCGTCGTCGTCGACGATTCCTTCGACGAGCTCGACCACGACGCGCTCGAGTCGCTCAAGCGCTGGCTCGACGGCAGCGGCCGCCACACGCTGCTGCTCCTCCTCCGCGACGGGGACGCGGCGATCGGCTACCTCCGCGCGGTGCTCGAGCGCGACGACGTCGGGGCCGCGGAGAAGGAGGAGACCCGCTTCCTCCTCGCCCGCGCCGAGGCGAATCTCGAGAAGGGGGTCGCCCAGACCCGGCAGGCGAGCCCTCCGATCCCCGACGGGCTCGAGCCCGCGCCGCGTGGAGAGTCCGCCGGGCCGGTCGAGGTGCGCTTCCACGACGACGCCGGCGACGGCCCGGTCGAGGCACGCTTCGACCGCCATCGCCAACCTGCCGGGTCTCCGGACGCCGAGACGCTCTGGGAAGCCGACGGCGTGCCGCTCCTGACCCGGACCCGCGTCGGCGCCGACGAGGTCCTCGTCCTCGCCACGGCCCTGCCGCTGCTCAACGCCAGCCTCGTCGATCCCGGGAACCGGTCGCTCGCCGAGCGGCTCGCTGGCTCGCTCTCGACGGAGGGGGATCTGCTGGTCGTCGGTTCGACCGATGTGTCGGCCTCCGAGGAGGACGAGGAGGAGCGGTCGGCGTGGCATCTCCTCTCCGTCCAGCCGCTCCCCTGGGTCGCCCTCCAGGCGGCCGTGGCGATGCTGACGTTCTGCTGGTTCACGGCGCCGATCCTCGGCCGACCCAGGCGGGTGCGGCCGGACCACGCCCAGGACTTCAGCCACCATGTCGAGGCCCTCGCGGCGTTGCTGGCGAGGATTCCCGGCGCCGGGGCCGCCTTCGCCATGGAGCGGCTCGAGCAGTGGCGGCAGGCGCCGCGACATCCCGCCTCCCGCGCCCGCCGCCGCCGGCTTTGATCGAGCCACCGATTTCCCATCTACCTCCCGTCCGCAGCCCCGCAGGAAGCCGATCATGGACCCCACTCCCCCCGTCGCCCCCGCCTCCGACCGTCATTTCGAGCGGGTGCGCGAGATCATCGACGCCCTGACCGCCGAGGCGGGGAAGGTCTACGTCGGCCAGGCCGACTTCGTGCGGCTCACGCTCGCGGCGCTCTTCGCCGGCGGCCACGTCCTCATCGAGAGCGTGCCCGGGCTCGGCAAGACGCTGCTGGTGCGAATTCTCGGCGAGGCGCTGGGATGCCGCTTCAGCCGCATCCAGTTCACCGCCGACCTCATGCCCTCCGACCTCACCGGCCAGCCGGTGTTCGACGCCCGCACGCAGGAGTTCCGGTTCCGGCCCGGCCCGGTGTTCACGCAGATCCTCCTCGCCGACGAGATCAACCGGGCGCCGGCCAAGACGCATGCGGCGCTGCTCGAGATCATGCAGGAGGGGCGGGTCACCGTGGACGGGACGACGCACCGCATCGAGCCGCCGTTCCTCGTCCTCGCCACGCAGAATCCGCTCGAGTCGGAGGGCACCTACAGCCTGCCGGAGGCGCAGCTCGACCGGTTCCTCTTCAAGATCGTCGTCGACTATCCGACGGCGGCGGAAGAGGACGACATCCTCCGCCTCCACTGCCGGCCGCAGCAGGTCGAGCAGCAGGTCGAGGGGGCGATCCGCAAGCTCCTCGATCCGGCCAAGGTGCTCGCGGTGCAGGCCATCTGCCGGCAGGTCCGCGTCGACGACAAGGTGATCGGCTATGCGAGCGCCATCGTCCGCAAGACGCGAGGCTGGCCCTCGTTCGCCGTGGGGGCGAGCCCGCGTGCCGGGATCGCCCTGGTGTCGGCGGCCCGGGTGCTGGCGGCCTTCGCCGGGCGGTCGTACGTCGTGCCCGACGACGTCCAGGAGCTCGTGCTGCCGGCGCTGCGTCACCGGGTGATCCTCTCGCCGGAGGCCGAGATCGCCGGTGAGACGACCGACGGGGCGCTCTCCGCGCTCCTGGCGGGCGTGGAGGTGCCCCGGTCGTGATCGCCCCCACGCGGCTGCTCTGCCTGCTGGTGCTCGTGCCGCTGGTGCCGACGGTGGCGCTGTTCGCCGACGGCCGCCTGTGGCCGGCGGTGGCCGTCGCCGACGCGCTGGTGGTGGCGCTGGCGCTGTTCGATCTGGCGACGCTGCCGCGGGGGCAGGCGGTGGGTGTCGAGCGCGACGTGCAGCCGATCGCCACGCGGGGGGTGCCCCATGCGGTGAGCCTGTCGATCGAGAACCGTTCGCGCCGTCCGCTCCGGATGCTCGTGGTGGACGACAAGCCCGCCTCGGTCGAGGTGCCCGAGCCGATCCCCGCGATCGCCGTTCCCCCGGGCGGGCGGAAGCGGATCGCGACGCGCATCGTGCCGCAGGAGCGGGGCACGCTGCGCCTCGAGCGCGTGCACGTCCGCATCCGCAGCCGGATGGGGCTGTGGCACGCCGACCGCCGCCTCCCCTGCCCCGACACGATCCGCGTCTATCCGGCGCTGCGCCAGATCGGCCGCTACGCCCTCTACGCCCGTGCCAATCGCATGTCGCTCCTCGGGGTCCGCCGCAGCCGGCGCGTCGGCACCGACAACGAGTTCGAGCGCCTGCGCGACTACTCCTCCGACGACCAGTTCCGGTCGATCGACTGGCGGGCCACCGCCAGGCGCCGCGTGCTCACCGTCCGCGACCATCAGGCCAACGAGAGCCAGCGCGTCGTGTTCGCGATCGACTGCGGGCGGATGATGGTCAACCGCACCGGCGGCGAGTCGCTCCTCGACGCCGCCCTCGACGCGGCGCTGACGCTCGCCCACGTCGCCCTCTCCCAGCGCGACGAGGCGGGGATCCTCTGTTACGACGAGGGGGTGACCCGTTGGCTGCCGCCGCGCGGGGGCCGCGGGCAGCTCAACCGGATGATCGCGGCGGTCCACGACGTCCAGCCGCGCCTCGTGGAGAGCCGGGCCGACGAGGCCCTCCTCCACCTCGAGCGCCACTGCCGCAAGCGGACGCTGTTGGTCGTCCTCACCAACGTCATCGACGACCGCAACGCCGAGCGGATCCGCCTCCACCTGGCGCCGGCGACCGGCCGCCATCTGGCGCTCGTGGCCCTGCTCCGCGACCGGGCCCTGCTCGAGTCGGTGGAGGCCTGGACGCGGCGCCCGCCGGGCATCGCGGCGCCGGGAAGCCTGGAGCGTGCCGGGGCCGCCGCCGACATCCTCCTCTGGCGGCGGCAGGTGCTCGCCAATCTCGAGCGCGACGGCATCCTCACGCTCGACGCCTCCCCCCAAGATCTGACGGCCGACCTGGTCAGCAAGTACCTGGCGATCAAGGCCCGGCGGCTGCTCTGAGCGGCCGGCGCGTGGCGGCGGCACCACGGCATCGGCTACAACCGTCGCATCGCCCCCGCTTCACGGAGAGCACGCCATGCATCCCGCCCCGTCGATCCGCCACGTCCTCCTCCTCCTCGCCGCCGTCGGCATGCTCGCGCCGCTCCCCGCCTCGGCCTGCAGCCGCTGCCTGCGGCGCTTCGACGACGGCACCGTGATCGTCGGCCGGTCGATGGACTGGGTCGAGGACCCGGGCTCCGAGATCTGGTGCTTTCCCCGGGGGATGAAGCGTCACGGCAACGCCGGGCCGGCGAGCATCGAGTGGACGAGCATCCACGGCTCGGTGGGGGTGAGCTTCTACGGCGTGTCCACCGTCGACGGGATCAACGAGAAGGGGCTGGTGGCGAACGTCCTCTACCTCGCCGAGAGCGACTACGGCCCCGCCGTGGCGGGACGGCCCACCCTCTCCATCGGCGGCTGGGCGCAGTACGTCCTCGACCACTACGCCACCGTCGCCGAGGCGGTGGAGGCGCTGCGGAAGGAGCCGTTCACGATCGTCGCCCCGATCCTCCCCAACGGCGAGCCCGGAGTCGGCCATCTGGCGATCTCCGACCCCTCGGGGGATTCGGCGATCCTCGAGTACGTCGGCGGGCGGCTCAGCATCCACCATGGCCGCGAGTTCGCGGTGATGACCAACTCGCCGCCGTTCGAGCAGCAGCTCGCCCTCGACGCCTACTGGAAGCGCATCGGCGGGGCGGTGATGCTCCCCGGCACGATCCGCGCCGACGACCGCTTCGTCCGCGCCAGCTACTACACCGGCGCGATCCCGCGCGACCTCTCCGGCACCAGGGCCATCGCGTCGTTGCTCAGCGTGATCCGCAACGTCTCCGCCCCCCTCGGGATCACCACGCCTGGCGAGCCGAACGTGGCGAGCACGGTGTGGCGCGTGGTCCACGATCAGAAGGATCGCGTGCTCTATTTCGACTCGGCGACCAGTCCCACGCTGTTCTGGATTCCCCTCGCCAAGCTCGACTTCTCGCCGAACGCGAAGGTGACGAGGCTGGCCCTGAAGGGGGGCGAGACCTGGTCGGGCGACGCCTCCGCCGCGCTGCGGCCCGCCGAGCCCTTCGCCTTCCTGAAGGGCGACCCCGCCACCGCCAAGTGACGGGGCCGCGGCGGCCGGCACTCGATCGGACCGGACGCCTCACGCCCGCCGGAAGAGGGCGTGGAGGTAGGGCCGCGGCGCGCCGGCCGGATTCACGAACACCGACTCCTCGGACTCGAGAAGCGTGAACTCGGGCCCCAGCCGGCGGGCCATCTCGTCGAGGGAGTAGCGGTGGACGTCGAGCCCGGCGCAGCGCACCGCGCCGGACGGGGAAAACTCCGCCAGCAGCACGTGCCCGCCGGGCCGCAGGAGCCTGCGCAGATTCGCGAAGTAGACCTCAATGCTCTTCTCGTCGAGGAGGAAATGGAGCACGGCCCGATCGATCCACAGATCGACCGGCGGCAGCCCCTCCGGCAGCGGCCGCGAAACGTCATGGTGGAGCCAGATCGCCTCCGCGCCGGCCACGCCGAGCCGGGCCCGGAGGCGCGAGAGCGCCTCGTCGCTCACGTCGTCGAGGATCAGCCGCATCCCGCGGGCGGCGAGCGCGTCGGCCAGCCGCGACGTGCCCGCCCCGGGGAGAAAGACCCACGGCAAGGCGCCCATGGGCAGGCGATCGAGGAAGGCGAGTGTCCGGCCCGCGTCCGCCTCGTACCAGCCGAGCTCCGTCTCCGGCTTGCCGGCGTAGATCCGGTTCCAGTGCGCGGCGAGGGGGTCGCCGTCGGCGCCGGCCGCCGCCCCGCCGTCGGTCCCGGGCCCTCCGCTCACCGCGCCGCCTCGGCCTCCTCGCCGAGACGCAGCCCCTCCTCGGCCATGAGGGGCAGCAGGCGGGCGCGCAGCGGCTTGAGGTCGTTCTTGAGGAAGCCCTCGGTGTCGTCGTAGGCGCGGATGGCGTACTGCTCGGCGACCACCGGCCCCTCGTCGAGCCGGTAGTACTTGAAGATGTTGAACTCCACGAACTTCCAATCCTCGGGCCAGATCACGAAGTCGACCACCGCGGTGTCGGTGTCGGGATCCTCGCTGATGGCGACCGGCGACTGCGGGTAATTGGCCTTCACCTGCTTGACCAGTTCCCGCGCGAGCTCCTTCGCGCCGGGCGCCTGCTCGTGGACCCGCACCGAGGCGAGGCGCGTCCAGGCCTCGAGATCCTCGCCGGCGGGAATGAACTCGATCACCGGCCCGCCGGCCTGCTGGTCGCGGGCCACCGCCACGAGCGTCGTGCCGTCGAAGGAGACGACGTCCTTGGGGCGGTCGCCATCGGCGGCGACGAGCATCGCCGTCGCCAGCAGCGGCAGGGCGAGGGCGATCGGAAGGAGCAGGCGTCGCATCGGGGCATCTCCGGGGTCACGGGTGACGCCCGAAATCGTAGCACCCCCCGCCGCACCCGGACACGGCAACCCGCCGGCGGGGTCGCTTCGAGCGTCAGTCACGGAGGAGAAAAACCGACTCACGCTGGTCGACGATGAACCGCTCGATGTCGTCGATGCGCCGTCGGATCAATTCGGCAAGTTGTCGGGTGGATGCGTTGCCGGAACAAATCTGCACGACCTGGGGCGGATGGCCTCTCACGAGCGCCCGAGCCAGAAAATCGTTGTCCTTGGTAACGACGAAGAAGCCCTGCGCTACCGCCAATTCCCAAATCCGCTCGTCGTCGTCGCGACTCAGGTCGTGGTCGCGAACATGACAACTTCCCGGAAAGCGTGGCTCGAAGATCTCGACCAGCCGGTGCGAGAGGTTCTGGTCGAGGAGGGCCTTCACGCCACCGATCCCAGGAGGCGCCGTTCGCGTTCAGCGGCGAACGCCAGGCACGCTCGGATGTCCTCCGCCTCCAGTTCGGGAAAGTCGGCGAGGATCTCCCGCTCGGTCATGCCGGAGGCCAAGTAGTCGAGGACATCCGACACGGTGATCCGCAGCCCGCGGATGCAGGGCTTCCCGCTCCGCTTGCCGGGCTCGACGGTGATGCGCTGGAGGAGTTCACTGGCCATGGAGTCATCTTACGTTCCGAGGAACACCGCTGCCACACCGCCCTCGCTCGCGGGCCACCAGCACCGCGAAGGAGGGCTCGAGCCAGAGCGTGTGCTGGCACCAATCATCGGCCTGCGTCCCGTCGGCGTGGACGTTGAGCGCCAAGGTGCCGCTGGCCGCGTCGACCTCGTCCACTCGCAGTTCCCTGCCCACCAGGGCGGCGAAGAGATCGGCGACGTCCCCCGGCAGGGCCGCCACCGACGGCGGCACGCCGATCACACGGATCCGGTCCCCCGGCTCGAACGGCGCTCGCGTCGGCCTTCCCGTCATCTCGTCGCCTTTGGCGCGGCGTGGACGCACCTTACGTTGACAATCGAATCCGGCGTCACGATACATGCGTCGGAGGCCGCGTCGCAACGATTCGGCTACCGATGCGAAAGCCTGGAACTGGCCTCCACTCGCAGCTACCCCCGGGTCCCCCTCAGCGAAACGGCATCGCCCGTGGCACACCCATGAGCACACCACCCCCCGCCGGACGGCGGCCGCACGATGCCGCCGGCTGGTTCGATGGCTGGAGCGAGTACGCCGCGATCGTGGAGAGCGATCTCCTCCGGCACCGTCCGGTGTTCCGGGCGATCCGCGAGTGGGCGTTCCTCTGCCGGCCCGGCCCGTTCACCCTCGCCGATCTCGGCTCCGGTGACAGCGGGTTCATCGCCGACGCCTTCGCCGACACCGGGCTCTGGAGCTACACAGGCGTCGACCTGTCGCGGCGGGCCCTCGATCGGGCGGCGGAGAACCTCGCAGGCGCAGGCTTCCGCGTCCGCCTCGTGGAGGCCGACATGCTCGAGTGGCTGCGCCGCGGGGCGGCGGGCGACGGCGAGATCGACGTCCTCCTTTCGCTCTACTCCGTCCATCACCTCCCGAGCGAGGCGAAGCGGACGTTCCTCGCCCTCGCCGCCGCGAGGCTCCCCCCCGGCGGCGTGCTCCTCTTCGGCGACCTCTTCCGACGGGGCGATGAATCGCGTGAGGCGTGGCTCGAGGCGTTTCTCGATTTTCTTCGGGGGGAGTGGCAGGGGATGCCGCTCTCGGCGCTTGCCAACACGACGGCGCACGTCACCGCCCACGACTTCCCCGAGACGCTCGACGGCCTGTCCACCATGGCCGCCGAGAGCGGCTTCGAGGCCACGCCGCGGGAGCTCTTCTGCGACGAATCAGGCTTCTACCGCGTGCTCTGCCTCACCAAGCCCCGCGGCGCGGCGTGAGCCCGCTGAATCGCGGCCGGGAGCACCCTCGCCCCGGGCGCGTCCCTCAGCAGATGCGCGGCAGCAGTTCGCCGAGCGGCAACGGCACGATCCGCGTCGTACCGAGCGCCGTCTTCATCGTCACCCGCCCCGGGGGCCCCGCCACCACGCGGCCGATCGCCGTCGCCCGGCGGCCGAGCGGGTGCGAGCGCATCGCGGCCAGGAGCGCCTCGGCCCCCTCCTCCGGCACGACCGCCAGGAGCTTGCCTTCATTGGCCACCTCGAGCGGATCGAGGCCGAGGATCTCGCAGGCCGCGGCCACGGTGGAGTCGACCGGGATGTCACGCTCGCGGATCTCGATCGCCGCGCCGGAGAGGGCCGCCATCTCGTTGAGGCTCGCCGCGGCGCCGCCGCGCGTCGGATCGCGGAGGAGACGGATCGCGGGGCAGGCCGCGAGCATCGCCGCCACGAGGCCATGCAGCGCCGCGGTGTCGCTCACGATCGGCGCGTCGAACGCGAGCCCCTCGCGGACGCTCATGATCGCCATGCCATGATCGCCGAGGGTGCCGCTCGCGAGGACCACGTCCCCCGGCCGCACGGGCTCGCTCCCCGGCCCGCCCGACGCCGGGATCACGCCGAGGCCGGTGGTGTTCACGTACAGGCCGTCCCCCCGGCCGCGCTCCACCACCTTCGTGTCGCCGGCCACGATCCGCACGCCGGCGGCCCGCGCCGCCGTCCCCATTCGCTCGGCCACCTCGACGAGGTCCCCGAACGGAAGCCCCTCCTCGAGGATGAAGCCGACGGTGAGCACCTTCGCCATCGCGCCGCTCATCGCCAGATCGTTGACGGTGCCGTGCACGGCCAGCTCGCCGATCGAGCCGCCGGGAAAGAACAGCGGCCGCACCACGTAGGAATCGGTGGAGAGCGCGAGGCGGCCGCCAGCGAGGCCGTCGACGCCGTCGAGCGGCGTCGAGTCGCCGAGGCGGTCGAGGAGCGGATCGGCGAAGGCGGGGAGGAAGATCCGCTCCACGAGCTCGCGCGACAGCGCGCCGCCGCCGCCGTGGCCGGCCACCACGCAGGGATGGTCGAGGATCGGCCGCGGGCAGCCCGCGCCGTCGGGCGAGGTCATCGCGGCTCTCCGTGGGAACGATAGCGCCAGTGCGCCGCACAGGCGCCTTCACTCGACACCATCGTCGCCCCCAGCGGCGTCCGCGGCGTGCACTCCTTCCCGAAGGCGGGGCAGTCGATCGGCGCGAGCGTGCCGCGGAGGACGTCGCCGCTGCGGCACAAGCGCGGCTCCGTCGCCGTCACCCCCTCGACGCCGAAGCGGCGCTCCGCGTCGAATCCGCTCCAGGCGTCGGCGAGCCGCCAACCGCTTTCGGGGATCGGGCCGA
This sequence comes from uncultured Planctomycetaceae bacterium, assembly GCA_963923225.1. Lineage (GTDB taxonomy): Bacteria > Planctomycetota > Planctomycetia > Pirellulales > UBA1268 > QWOP01. Next base: position 11,964 of record CAWUOA010000008.1, on the reverse strand, counting down.
TGCCGCGCCATGTCCGATCGGTGACGACGAACACCTCGGCGATCGCCCGCCTGGCGGCCTCATTGCCGCGCTCGGCGACGACGCGCGGATAGGCGTTCTCCACCTCGGCTCGGCCCTCCTCGAGCTGGACGACCGCCCGGCGGATGCCGTCGAGGAGATCGAGCGGCTCGAAGCCGGTGACGACGATCGGCACGCCGTACTCGGTGGCGATCGACGGGTAGGGCTCGGTGCCGGTGACGCTGCAGACGTGCCCCGCCGCCAGGAAGGCGTCCACCCGGCAGGCGGGATCGCGGAGGATCGCGCGCATCGCCGGCGGCACGAGGACGTGCGACACGAGCAACGAGAAGTTCGCCAGGCCCTCGCGCTTCGCCACGAGCGCCGCCATCGCGTGGGCCGGGGCGGTCGTTTCGAAGCCGATCGCCAGGAACACCACCTCCCGGTCGGGATGGGAGCGGGCGAGCTTCAGGGCCTCGAGCGCCGACCAGACGACGCGCACGTCCGCCCCCCGCGCCTTCGTCCGCGCGAGATCGCCGTCCGACCCGGGGACGCGGAGCATGTCGCCGTAGGTGCAGAAGATCACGCCCGGGCGGGAGGCGATGACGAGCGCCTTGTCGATCGTCTCGAGCGGCGTGACGCACACCGGGCAGCCGGGCCCGTGGACCAGCGTCACCTCGGGGGGCAGGATCCGATCGATGCCGTGCCGCATGATCGAGTGCGTCTGCCCGCCGCAGACCTCCATCAGCGACCAGGGGCGCGTGACGGCCTTGCGGATCGCCCCGGCGAGGCGGAGGGCGGCGTCGGCGTCACGGTATTCGGCGAGGTGCTTCATCGTGGATCGCGGCCGTCGGGGTCATCGCTCGCCGGGATCGTCGGCGCGGAGCTCGGCGAGCCCCTCGTCGAGGAGTCCGATCTCGGCGAAGGTGCGGAGCGTCGCCTGGGCGCTCGCCTCGTCGAGCGTCGCGATCGCGAAGCCGACGTGCACGATCACCCAGTCCCCCACGGCGATCTTTGGCACGTAGGCCAGGCAGACCTCCTTGATCACGCCGCCGAAGCTCACCCGGCCCATGCGCGTGCCGGCGTCGTCGTGGATCGACTCGACTCGGCCGGGAAGAGCGAGGCACATGGGGAGATCGCCTGGGGCGCCCGGGGGATCTCCTCACGATACCGCAGGCGACGGCGCCGGCCTACGTGGTGGCCGCCGCGTCGCCGTCGCGTTCGCGGAGCCTCTCCGCGAGGCGATCGACGAGCTCGCTCACGCCGCGATCGACGTCGAGAGAGAGCCCCGTGCCCGGCTCGAACGCCCCCCCCTCCACGAGCCAGACGACGATCGAAGCCGGAAAATCCTTTCCGAGATACCAGCGGGCGAAGGCGAGGGCGTGGTCCCAGCGGAAAGCATGGAGATTCAGCGTCTCGACCGGCGGGAGGTTTTCGATCGCCTCCGAATCGAGCCGCGTGAGGCGCCCCGGCTCGCCGCCGCTCCGGCAGGCATCGACGAGGATCACCTCGCCGGCGCCCCGCATCCGCAGGGCGACCGCCATGCCATCGGTGCCTGCGTCGAGGCACTCCACCCCCTCGGGGAGCCCACGGGCATGGAGCCGCCGCACCGTCTCCGGTCCGGCACCGTCGTCGCCGCAGAGCGGATTGCCACAGCCGATCACGAGCACGCGCACGCCACCACTCCTCCGGCACCGACGATGCGGCCCCTGGGCACTCAATCGCGGCCGGGCACGACGGCCGACCTCGGATGCATCCTATCCCGGCGGCCCACCGGCACGTCTCACCAGAGACCGGGACTTCTCCGGGAGCGCGGAGCGTAGAATCGGCTGCCAGAGCACCCCTTCGGCGAGTCCACGATTCGGCCCCTCCATGCACGAACTCTCGCTCGCCATGAACGTCGTCGACGCGGTCGCGCGCCTTGCCACCGAGCAGGGGGCCACGCGGGTCGTGGCCGTGACGCTACGGATCGGGGCGCTCGCCGCGGTCCACGAAGGGGCACTGCGGCACGGATTCGCGCTGGCGCGGGAAGGGACGCTCCTGGCCGACGCCGAACTGCGCGTGACGAGCGTGCCGGTGCGTGTCTGGTGCCCGGGGTGCCGGGCCGAGAGCGATCTCGCCGGCCTCGGGCCCCTGGCCTGTCCACGGTGCGGCGAGCCGACGGGCGAATTGCGGGCCGGCCGCGAGCTCGACATCGAGTCGTTCGAAATGGAGGACGCCGCATGACCGCATCCGACCCACGCACCCCGCCCACGCCGCGGATCCTCGAGGTGCGAACGAAGATCCTCAAGGCCAACGACGAGACCGCCCGGGCGATGCGCGGCCGCTTCGAGGCGGCCGGGTGCCTGGTCGTGAACATGGTCTCGAGCCCCGGCACCGGCAAGACCGCCTTCCTGCGCGAGACGCTCTCGCGCCTCATGTCCGCCGGGATCCCGGTGGCGGCGGTGGTGGGGGATCTCGAGACCGACAACGACGCCCGCCGACTCGCCGCGAGCGGGGCGCCGGTGAAGCAGATCAACACCCACGGACTGTGCCACCTCGAGGCCGACATGGTGGCCGCCGCCATCGCCCCGTGGGACGTCGGGGGCTTCGAGTACCTGTTCATCGAGAACGTCGGCAATCTCGTCTGTCCGACGAGCTGGGATCTCGGGGAGTCGGTACGGCTGGCGCTCCTTTCGGTGACCGAAGGGGAGGACAAGCCGCTCAAATATCCCGGGCTTTTCAACACCGCCGACGTGGCGGCGATCACGAAGATCGACCTCGCGGAGGCCTGCGAGTTCGACCGTGACACGGCCCGGGCGAACCTCGAATCGGTCCGGCCCGGCATGCGGATCCTCGAGACCTCCGCGAAGACCGGCGCCGGCGTCGACGCCTGGCTCGCCTATCTCGCCGAGCGCCGTGCGGCGCTCGTGAGAGCCTCCGCGGCGAGCACCGCCTGACCGAGCGAGAGACCTCCGTCGCCGGGAGGCACGACGCGGTGGAGGAGTACCTCGAAACGGCCCTCGTCGAGGGCCTCGCGGGCCAGCTCCACCAGGAGCACGTTCTGGAACACCCCTCCGGTGAGCCCCACGACGTCGCCGCCGCCGGCGGCCCGCAGCCGCGCACACTCCTCCGCGATCATCGCGGCCACGCCCCGGTGGAAGCGGATCGCCACGTCGGCGGCGGGCACGCCGGCGAGCGTGTCGCGAGCCGCCGCGCGGACCACCGGCCGCCAGTCGATGCGGGCCGGGTCCCGGGATAGAGTCTCGAAGCGGTAGGCGCCGGGATCGGCGCTCGAGGAGGCCAGGGCCTCGAGCCGCATCGCCGCCTCGGCCTCGTGGGTGATCGACTGGCAGACCCCGGCGATCGCCGCGATGCCGTCGAAGAGGCGGCCCATGCTGCTGCTCGGCGTGCAGGCGACCGAGCGAGCGATCTGCCGCTCGACGATCGCCCGCGCGTCGCGTTCCACGGCCTGCATGCAGGGAAGTCGTTCGTCGGGATCGACCCCCGCGGCGTGGAGGAGCCCGAGCGCCGTCCGCCAGGGATGACGGATGCAGGCGTCGCCGCCCGGCAGCAAGAATCGATCGAGGTGCGCGGCACGGACGAAGGGATTCTCCGTCCCGGGTTGCCAAGACCCGCCACGCGTCAAAAACTCCCCCCCCTGGACCGTGCCGTCGCGGCCGTAGCCGGTGCCGTCGAAGCAGACGCCGACAATCTGAGTGCCGAGACGCCGATGCTCGGCCGCGAGCGCCGCCAGATGCGCCTCGTGGTGCTGGATCCGCACGAGGGGAATCCCCCGCGCCTCGGCGAGCGTCCGCGCCACGGCCACCGAGAGGTATCCCGGATGGAGATCGGCTGCGATGCACACCGGCTCGCGTCCCACGATCGCGAGGAGCCAGTCGGCCATCGAGCGCAGCCGGTCGAGCGCGTCGGGATGGCCCATGTCGCCGAGATGCGGACTCACGATCGCCCGGTCGCCGTCGGTGACGCAGAGGGTCGCCTTCATGTCGCCCCCGACGGCGAGCACGCAGGGCATGGAGGCCGAAAGCGCGACCGAGACGGGCGCGGCGCCGCGCGACCGACGGACGGGGAGGACGTCGCCGGCGGCGGTCGACAGGACCGAGTCGTCGCTGGGAACGCGGATCGGCCGGTCGTGCATCAGGAAGGCGTCGACCAGGAAGCCGAGTTCGCACGGCGCGAGCTCTTCGCGGTACCGTATCGGCTCCTCGGCGAGGTTCCCCGACGTCAGCACCAAGCCCGGCATCCCCTCGGCGAGGAGCCAGTGGAGGGGACTCGGCGGGAGCAGCACACCCAGCCGTCGGCTGCCTGGGGCGACGAGCGCCGAGAGACCGCCCTCGATCCGATCGAGCAGCACGATCGGCCGCTCGGGGCCGCGCAGGAGCCGCTCCTCGAGCGCGTTCACGCGCGCGATCGCCCGGGCCGCGTCGAGATCGGCCACGAGAACCGCGAAGGCCTTCCCCGGCCGCCGCTTCCGCTCGCGCAGTCGCCCCACCGCCGCATCGCTCGTGGCGTCGCAGGCCAGATGGAACCCCCCCACCCCCTTGATGGCGACGATCGCGCCGTCGCGGAGGAGCGTCCGCGTGGCCTGGATCGCGGCGTCGCGCTTCTGCGTGCGATCACCGCCAGGCGTCTCCAGCCACACCTGCGGCCCGCAGGCCGGGCAGGCGATGGTCTGCGCGTGGAAGCGTCGGTCGGCGGGATCGCGGTATTCCCGCGTGCACGTCGCGCAGAGCGGAAAGCCCGCCATCGTCGTCCGCTCGCGGTCGAAGGGGAGCGCCGTGACGATCGTGGCCCGGGGCCCGCACTGCGTGCAGGAGGCGAAGGGATGCCGGAAGCGTCTGTCGGCCGGATCGCGGATCTCGGCGAGGCAGGCGTCGCACGGTCCGAGATCGGGGGGAACGCTCGCCGTGGCGCCGGCCCCCGGCCTGCTCTCGAGGATCGCGAACGCGTCACCAGGACCGTCGTCCGATGAAGCGATCCCGACCACCTCCATGCGATCGATTCGCGCGAGCGCCGGCGCCGCGGCGGCGAACCCCTCGAGGAATCTCGCCACGGCGTCGGCCGGGCCCTGGATCTCGGCCACCACGCCGGCGGAGTCGTTGGCCACGAAGCCCGTGAGCCCCTGAGCGCTTGCCCGCCGCCAGACGAATGGCCGGAAGCCGATCCCCTGCACGACGCCCCTGATCGACAGCCGCTTGCGCTCGATTCCCGATCCGCTCGCACCAGGCTTCACGACACGGGCTTCCGGGGGGCGGAGGAGCGATCGGCGGGCTGCGAACGTCAGGCGAGGATGTTCCGCACCACCTCGCCGGAGACGTCGGTGAGGCGGAAGTCGCGGCCGCTGAAACGGTAGGTGAGGCGCGTGTGGTCGAGGCCGAGGAGCGAGAGGATCGTGGCGTGGAGGTCGTTGACGCTCACCCGGTCCTCCACCGCGCGGAAGCCGAACTCGTCGGTCGCCCCGTGCGTCACGCCCCCCTTCACCCCACCGCCGGCCATCCAGGTGGTGAAGGCGTGCGGGTTGTGGTCGCGGCCCGGCTGATCCCCCTTCTGCGCCACCGGCAGCCGGCCGAACTCCCCCCCCCAGACGACGAGCGTCTCGTCGAGGAGGCCGCGCCGGAAGAGATCCTCGAGCAAGCCCGCGATGGGGCGGTCGGTCTCGGCGGCGAAGCCCGCGTGGTTGCCGCGGATGTCGGCGTGGCCGTCCCAGCTCTTCTGATTCTCCTCGCCGCCGGAATAGACCTGCACGAACCGCACGCCGCGTTCCACGAGGCGCCGCGCGACCAGGCACTGCCGGCCGAAGTCGCCGCAGAGGGGATCGTCGACGCCGTAGAGGTCGAGCGTCTCGCGCGTCTCCGAGGCCAGATCGAGCCCTTCGGGGGCGGCCATCTGCATGCGGTAGGCGAGTTCGTAGCTCTCGATCCGGGCCTCGAGGGCGTCGGCGCCCGGCCCGACCGCATCCCGCTGCCGGCCGTTGAGCCGGGCCGCGAGGTCGAACTGCGCCCGTTGCTCGGCGTCGGTCTGGCCGGCGCGGCGGACGAGGTTCGCGATCGGGGTGGCACCCGAATCGATGGCGGTGCCCTGCAGCGCCCCCGGTAGGAATCCCGCCGACCAGTTCTGCGCGTAGCCTTTGGGCATCCCGCGGCCCTTGGTGTCGAGCATCACGACGAAGCCGGGCATGTCGCGGTTCTCGCTCCCCAGGCCGTAGGTCACCCAGCTTCCGGTGCAGGGGAAGCCGACGCGCGTGAAGCCGGTGTTCATCCGCAACAGCGCCGGGGCGTGGTTGTTGGAGTCGGTCCAGCAGCTCTTCACGAAGGCGATCCGGTCGACCTGCCGGGCGAGGTGGGGGAAGATCTCCGAAACCCACGCGCCGCTCTGGCCATGCTGCCGGAAGGCGAACGGACTCGGCATGAGGCCACCGACGGCACCGGCGAAGAAGCCGGTGTTGGCGTCGAACCCGGCGAGCGCCTCGCCGCTGCGTTTGGAAAGCTCCGGCTTGTAGTCGAAGGTGTCGACCTGGCTGGGGCCGCCATTGATGAACAGCCAGATCACGCGTTTGGCCCGTGCCGGGAAGTGCGGCGGGCGGGGAGCGAGGGGATCGTCGGCGGCGGCCCCACGGGCGTCGTCGGCGAGGAGCCCGGTGAGGCCGAGCAGGCCAAGGCCGGCGCCGCAGCGCGCAAGCGCCGTGCGGCGGGAGAACGGGGGCAGGTCGATCGGCGACGGCGCTGGCATCGGGCTCACTCGAGAAAGAGGGTTTCGTTGAGCCCCAGGAGCACCTGGCAATAGTCGGCCAGGGCCACCGCGGCGGCGTCGGCGCGGCCGTCGGCCCGGTATCGCGCCGTCTGGGCCTCGAGGAAGGCGCGGGCGTCGGCGAGTTCCTCGGGCGTGGGGCTGCGGCCGAGCGCCCGGGCGTAGGCCGTGTGGATCGGGGCGAGGTCGTCGGTCGGCACGTCGTCGACGAAGCGGAAGGGCTCGGCGACCACGCGCGCGGCGAAGCGCTCGGCCCAGCCGCGGACCGCCGGCGCGTTCATGAGGAGGAGGCTCTGCGGGGCGGTGGTGGTGATCGCCCGCGCGCCCTGGCCGGTCACCCGGTCGGGGGCGTCGAAGGCGCGGAGGAAGGGCGACGGCCGGCTCCGCTTCACGTCGAGATAGAGGCTCCGCCGTGGGCTCGTGTCGTCGCCGCCGGCCCTGCCCCCCATCGTCGGATCGAGCGTGCCCGAGAGACTCAGGAGCGTGTCGCGGATCGCCTCGGCGTCGAGCCGGCGCCGCTCGTACCGCGAGAGGAGCCGGTTCCGCGGATCGACCTCGTCGCTCGGGCCCGCTCGGCCGCTCGACTGCCGCCAGACCGCGCTCTCCACGATCAGCCGGTGGATGGGCTTGAGCTTCCAGCCTCCGCGAACGAGCTCCCCGGCGAGCCATTCGAGCAACTCCGGGTGCGAAGGCGCGCCCCCCTGGGCGCCGAAGTCGCTCGGCGTCGCGACGAGGCCCGTGCCGAAGTGGTGCTGCCAGAGACGGTTGACGATCACCCTGGCCGCGAGCGACCCGGCCCCATGGTCGACGTCGGTGATCCAGCGGGCGAGCGCCGCGCGGCGACCGAGGGCTCCCGCCTGCGGCGGAATCCCTTCTCCTGGCAACGTCGGGAATGGCTGGTCACCCTCGGAGCCACGGAAAAGCACCTGAAGCACCCCGGGGGTCGCCACTCCCTCGCGGAGACGCACGTCGCCGCGGCGGAGGAACCAGGTCTCGGGGTAGGCATGGGGATAGCCGCGATCGTCGGCATGGTGCGGGATCGGTTTCAATCCGTCGCCGGCAACCAAGGCCATCGCCGTCTCCGGCTGCGGCCGAGCCCGCTCGAGCGATGTGACCCGGGCATCGGCCGCGAGCCAGGCGGCGTCGAAACGGGGCTGGAGCCGACGGAGCTCCGCAAGCTCCGCCTCGCCGCGCGGCGATCTCGCCAGCAGCTCGCCGACGCGGGCGGCCTCCCCCGGCCCCACCGGGTCGGCGCCGTCGGCCACCGGCACCGCGGGCTGGCCCGCGGCGGCCGAGAAGGAGAGCCGCGGCCGCCCGATCGCGTGGCGGACGTTCGTGCGGAAGTCCATCGTCACGGTCACCCGGCTGCCGCCGGGGTGGCGGACAGGCGAGCGGAAATCGAAGACGGCCACGTGTGGCATGCCGACGTGCGGATCGATCGCCCAGGCGCTCGTGGGGTGGTCGTCGAAGGCGCCGGCGACGTCGAGCCCCGGCTGCGAATAGTCGGCCCGCGCGGCGGCGATCGGCACTTGTGCGGGGGCCGCGTCGTCGGCGCCGGCGACGAGCGGCGCGGCGGTGACGACGAGATTGGAGAGGGCGAAGTTGCCGTGCGCCACCCGGCCTGGCCCGCCGCGCGGCAGCGCCGGATCGGGAAGCGCGTCGAGGCGAAGGCTCGCGATCTCGTCGAGGGGGACGTCGATGACGAAGGAGTAGGTCTCGTTCTCACCCGGCTCGCCGCCGGCGCGGAGCGAGCCGTCGCCCAGCCGCTCGAAGCCCGTCCCCCCGGGCCGCGACGCCTCGACGACGTTGCCCAAGCGCCACGCCGGCGCGGCGGCCGCCGACTCCGGGCTCCACGAGCCGATCCAGGCGTCGAACCGCCCCGGCAGCTCCTCCACCTCGATACGGCGCCGCTCGGCGACGGCCCGGTCGACCTCCTCCTGCCAAGCCGCCAGCGCCGCCCGATGTCGCTCCGGTGCCACCTCGATCGCCACGTTCGAGCGGATCGTCGAGGTGAAGGTGGCGGCGAGGCGGTAGTAGTCGGCCTGCGGCACGGGATCGAACTTGTGGTCGTGGCAGCGGGCACAGCCGATCGTGAGGCCGAGCATCGCCGTCCCCACCGTCGAGACCATGTCGTCGATCTCGCCGGAGCGGGCGCTCTCGAACTCCTTCTCCGTGAGCTGCGTCGGGAAGGCTCCCGCGGCGAGGAAGCCGGTCGCCATCCGGGCGGCAGGCACGTCCGGCGCGAGTTCGTCGCCGGCGAGCTGCCAGCGGAGGAAGGTGTCGAAGGGGAGATCGTCGTTGAACGCACCGACGACGAAGTCGCGGTAGCGGAAGGCGTGCGGCCGGTCGTAGTCCTGTTCGTAGCCGAAGCTCTCGGCGTAGCGGGCGACGTCGAGCCAGTCCTGCGCCATCCGCTCGCCGAAGGCGGGCCGGGCCAGGAGCTCGTCGACGACGCGATCCCAGGCCGCCGGATCGGCGTCGTCGACGAAGGCGCGGATCTCCTCCGGCGTCGCCGGCAGCCCGGTGAAATCGAAGGCGATGCGGCGGCGGAGCGTGCGGCGATCGGCCTCGGGCGCCGGAGTCAGCCCGGCCTCGACGAGGCGGGCGAGGATGAAGCGGTCGATCGGCGTGCGACACCATCCCGCGGCGTCGGCCGGCCCCGGCGTGCCATCGAGGCCGGGCACGGGCACGGCGGCGAGTTTCGTGAAGGGCCACTGGTCGCGGGCCTCGGGAGCGATCGTCCGCTCCGTCCAGGGGCCGCGTGATTCGTCGGTGACGAGCGGCTTGTCGAACGGCGCCCCGCGATCGATCCACTCGGCGAGGCGGGCGAGCTCGTCGTCGCCGAGGCTCGCCCCCTCCTCCGGCATGTGGGGCTCCTCGAGCTTGGCCGCGAGCCGGTAGAGCAGGCTCTCGGTCGCCTTGCCCGGCACGATCGCCGGACCCCGACCGCCGCCGGCGAGGAGCTTCTCGCGCGTCGTGAGGTCGAGCCCCCCTTCGGTGCTCCCCGCGCCATGGCAGCCGGCGCAGCGGTGGACGAGCGTCTCCCGCAGGCCCTCGAACACCTCCACGCCCCGCGGATCGAGGGCCGGCTCCTCACCCCTCGAGCGCTCGCCGCCCGCGGCCCAGAGCCCGGCCAGGAGGAGCAGGAGGACGTGCGTGGCAAGCCGCCACGGCGTGGCGGGCGGTGCATGGGCCTCGGTGCGGGACATGAAAGGACGGCTCCCCGGAGACCCCCGAGAGTGTACCGACTCGTGCGGAGCCCCCTCCATCGCCTTTTTCCGCACTACAATCGCCGCTCGCTGGGTCGGTCCGCCTTCGAATGGAGTCGTCGCGATGCTCGAGCGCCGGTTGTGGATGGCCTGGCTGGTGATCGCCTCGATCGCGGGCGCCGCGCCGGCCACGGCCGCCGAGGCACGTCCGAACGTCCTGGTGATCCTCACCGACGACATGCGCTGGGATGCCCTCGGCGTCGTCCAGCGCGAGCAGGGGGACAAGGCCCTCTTCCCCTGGTTCCGCACGCCCCACCTCGACCGACTCGCCACGGAGGGCTGCCGGTTCACGAGCGCCTTCGTGACCACGTCGCTCTGCTCGCCGAGCCGGGCGTCGCTGATCAGCGGCCGCTACGCCCACCGCCACGGCGTGAGGAACAACTTCACCGACTATCCCGCCGAGCTCCCCGGCTATCCGCGCAGGCTCCAGGAGCACGGCTACGAGACGGCCTACATCGGCAAGTGGCACATGGGGGAGGACGACGACGCCGTCCGCCCCGGCTTCGACTTCTGGATGAGCCACAAGGGCCAGGGCAACTACCACGACAACGAGTTCAACATCGACGGCGAGCGCCGCGTCATCCCCGGCTACTACACCACCGTCGTCACCGACGCGGCCGTCGACTGGATGGCGCGGCCGCACGACCGCCCCTGGCTGCTGGTCGTGGGCCACAAGGCGCCGCACGGCGGGCCGATCGTGCCGGAGGAGAAGTTCGCGAAGGCCTTCGACGGCTTTCCCGTGATCAAGCCCGCCAATGCCGAGTCGTGGCGGGGAGCCGGCGGGAAGCCCGGATGGCTCGCGCAGTCCTATCCCACCTGGCACGGCCTCGGCGGGCCCCTCTACGGCCAGAAGGAGTACGGCCGCTTCGTGCGCGCCTACCTCGGGTGCATCGCCTCGGTCGACGAGAGCGTCGGCCGCATGCTTTCGCGGCTCGAGGAGTCGGGCCGGCTCGACGACACCGTCGTGATCTTCACCAGCGACAACGGCTTCGCCCTCGGCGAGCATGGCCGGGTCGACAAGCGCACGGCCTACGAGGAGAGCATCCGAGTGCCGCTGCTGGTCAGGTATCCGCGCCGGGCGACCCCCGGCCGCGTCGCCCGGCAGATGGTGCTCTCGCTCGATCTCGCCCCGAGCATCCTCGATCTCTGCGGCCTCGGCCCCCTTCCCGACGCCGACGGCCGCTCCTGGGCGCCGCTGCTGGCGAAGGATGCCGACGAGTGGCGGTCGTCGTTCCTCTATCAATACGACTACGAACGGCAGTTTCCCTACACGCCCAACGTCCGCGCCGTCCGCACCGACGACTGGAAGTTCGTCCGCTATCCCCACGGCGACGGCGGGCCCGATCGCCACGCCGCGGAGCTCTACGACCTCCGCACCGATCCGCTCGAGACGAAGAATCTCGCCGCCGACCCGGCGCACGCGGCGGATCTCGACAGGCTCTCCGCGGAGCTCGACCGGCTCCAGGCCCGCCACGGCGCCCTCCCCGACCGGCCGCCGCTCGACGAGGGGATCCGCGACGAACTTCCGAAGTTTTGACGCCCCGCGACCCGCCGATGCCACCCGGGGGATCCCATGATCAATCGCAGCGCCTTTCTCGTGAGCCGCAAGGAGCCGTTCTTCCGCTGGCTCGCCGCGCTCGACGTTCCGGTCCGTGAACAGCCCCCGCGGGAGGAGAAGGCGGTCTACCTCGTTCCGCAGTGCGACCACCCCGCCGACGCCGCGAAGCTCCTCGATCGGCTCTGCCGCGAGATCTTCTGCCGCGAGCTCGAGGCGTGGTTCCAGCTCGAGGAGGACTGGCCGGCCGACCGCTCGCCACGGGTCTTCCGGGACTGGTTCGACGTCGAACTCGTCGAATTGGTCGAGGACCTCGGACGCGGACCGATCGAGAACGACGAGGGGCCCGAGGACCGTCACCGCTTCGACTCGAATCCCCCGCCTCCCCCTCCGCCGCGA
>CAWUOA010000007.1:0-25817 GCA_963923225.1 uncultured Planctomycetaceae bacterium | reverse complement strand
ACGGTACACTGTGACCACCCGTCCGAAGGGGAGGGGACGGGTTGATCGCTCCCGGCAGGAGCGATCACGAAATCGGCGCGGGCCGTTTCATACCCTTCCGTCCGAGCCCATTCATCGATTCAGTCCAATCAGGAGCGTGTCCATGTCCGAGTCAGCCGCCTCGCGTCCCGCCCAGGAGCCGATTCAAGTCCCGGTCGACGAGTCGCACATCGTCGCCACGTACGCCAACTTCTGCCGGGTCACGGGCACGCCGGAGGAGCTGATCGTGGACTTCGGCCTCAACAAGCAGGTGGCCGGGACGTCGCCGGAGACGATCCAGCTCACGCAGCGGATCATCGTCAATTTCTTCACCGCCAAGCGGCTCGCCTACGCCCTGCAGATGGCGGTGGCCCGCCACGAGCAGGCGTTCGGCGTTCTGGAGACCGACGTCCAGCGCCGGGTCATCCACCAGCAGGCCGCCAAGGCCTGAGCGCCGAACGATCCATGGAGGCGGTTTCCGCGTACGACACGTACGAGGTCCGTCCTCTCCCGTGTTGCAGGAACGCGTCGCCGGCCTCCTCGGCCGGCGACGCGCTTCCGGTCCGGGGAGGCGACGTGGGGTGGCCCGACGAGCCCCCGCTCGCCACGCGGGAACGCACTCCGATCCCGGGGAGCCGAGGCCTTTCGCCGGGGCGCGGGTTCGACCGGGTATCCATCCGCCATTGAAGCCGGTTTCCGATGAGCACAGTTGACCCCCGGGCCGTGGACGAGGCTCGTCAGCAGATCCGAGCCATCGTCGCGGAGATCGACCAGCTCGCCCGCTCCGATTTGGCGGAGGCCGATTTCTTCCGTGGCCTCCTCGATCGCGTGATGGAGGCGATGGGAGCGGTCGCGGGGCTGGTGTGGCTCGTCGGCGAAGGGGGAAGGTGCGAACCGGTGTGCCATGCGGGCGTGCCGGCCACCGGCCTGACCGCCGGGCCCGAGATCCAGGAATCGCACGGCAAGCTGGTGCAGTCGTTGCTCGGCGGCACCGAGGGGATGCTCGTGCCCGCCCGGGCCCAACTGGCCGGTCCCGACGGGCAGACCGTCGCCGGCAACCCGACCGACCTCCTCCTGGTGGCGGCGCCGATCGACCGGAACGGGCAGCGTGCCGGCCTCCTCGAGGTGTTCCATCATCCGCACCCGCCCGAGGTGGAGCAGGGCTTCCTCACCTTCCTGACCCAGGTCGGCGCGGTGGCTGGGACCTACCTCGCGCGGAGACAGACCAAGACGATCGACGCGCAGGCGACCACGCTCACGCAGGTCGACCGCTTCAGCCGGGCGGTGCACGAGTCGCTCGATCCGGTGTCGACGGCGTTCGTGCTGGCCAACGAAGCGCGGCGGATCGTCGGCTGCGACCGGGTCAGCGTCCTCGTCCAGAAGGGCCGTCGGCTGCGGCTCGAGGCGGTCAGCGGACAGGAGTCGGTGGAGCGGAGGGCCACGGCCGTCCAGGCGATCGAGGCGCTCGCACGCGTCGTCTCGCGGGCCCGTGATCCGCTCTGGCACCCCGATCCTGGCCGCGAACTCCCCCCGCAGATCGAGGAGGAGTTGGAGCACTTCATCGACGAATCCCATGCCACGGCGCTGGCGGTGATTCCGCTGCTGCGCCCCCGGCCCACGCCGGTGGTCAAGCCCGGCGGCGTCGATGCGGTGGCGGTGGCACGCGCCGAGGCCGGCAGCGACGCCGACGCCGAGCCGGTCGGCGTGCTGGTCGCGGAGTGGTTCGCCTCGTCGTCGTTCGACGGGGGCAAGCGGTCGCGCGTGGAGTTGGTGTCGGATCACGGCCGGGTGGCCCTCGCCAACGCGCTCGATCACACGAGCCTGCCGTTGTTCGGGCTTCTCGATCTCCTGGGGAAGTCCCGCGTCCTCACCTCGGCCCGCAACCTCCCCCGCACCGTGACCGCCGCGGTGGCGGCGGCGACGGCGCTGACGGCGCTGGTGCTGGTGCCGGCGGAATTGCGTCTCGAAGGCAAGGGAACGCTCGAACCGGTGCACCGCCGCGACGTCTTCGCCGGGATCGAAGGCGTGGTCGACTCGATCCCGCCGGAGGTGGCCCACGGGGCCGAGGTGAAGACAGGTCAGGTCCTCGCCAGGCTCCGCAACACCGATCTGGACGTGGCCATCACGGACGTCCTCGGCCGGATGGCGTCGAGCGAGGAGCAGTTGAACGCGACCCAGCGGGCCCTGCTCGAGGACAACAAGATCTCCGCCGACGAGCGGACGCGGATGTCGGGGCGTGTCGCGCAATTGAAGCGGGAGATCGAGAGCCTCGAGGAGCAGCGCAAACTCCACCTCGCGAAGCAGGAATACCTCCAGGTCCGCAGTCCCATCGACGGCGTGATCGTCACCTGGCAGGTCCGCGACCGGCTCCTCCTTCGGCCGGTCGAGAAGGGGCAGGTGCTGCTCGCCGTCGCCGACAAGTCCGGCCCATGGGAACTGGAGGTCCACATGCCCGACGACCGTCTCGGGCACGTCAACCGGGCCGTCGCCGCGGCGCGGGCCGAGGGGCGCGAAATCGACGTCGACTACGTCCTCGCCACCGATCCGGGTACGCGCCACCACGGCACGGTGAAGGAGATCCACGAGCAGGCGGAGGTCCATGGCGAAGCCGGGAACACCGTCCTGGTGCGGATCACCATCGATCCGTCCCGGCACGACAAGGAAGAGCTCGGGGCCGGGGCGACGGTCACGGCGCGCGTCGCCTGCGGGAAGCGCCCGCTGGGGTACGTCTGGTTCCACGACGTGCTCGCCTTCATCCAGTCCCAGATTCTTTTCCGGCTGTGGTGAGCTTCGATTTCGGCAGTCCTCGGGACATCCACCCATGCAACGCCTCCGCTTCGTCCTCCTCGTCCTGTCCCTCGCCGTCGCCGCCACGCACTTGGCCGCCGCTCCTCCTCCGGCCCGGCCCGCGGCTCCCTCGGACACCGTCGACGGGGAGCCGCTGCTCTCGCGCTGCCTGGTGTCGCTCCTCACCGAGGCGAAGGTGCCGGCCCGCGAGGCGGGAGTGCTCGTGGAGCTGAAAGTCCGCGAGGGGGACACCGTCAAAGCCGGTGAGGTCATCGCCCGTATCGACGACAGTCAGCCGAAGTTCGAGAAGCGCAAGGCCCAGGCCGAGCACGAACAGGCGCTGGCCAAGGCGGAGAGCGACGTCGACGTGCGGTTCTCCGTTGCCTCCGAGCTCGTCGCCGCGGCGGAGTTCGAGAAGGCGCAGTTGGCCAACGAAAAATCCGGTGGGAGCGTGACTCGCGTGGAACTCGACCGCCTCGAGCTCAACGAACGCAAGGCGGAGTTGCAGATCGAGCAGGCGGAGCTCGAGCGCCGGATGACGGCGCTGGCGGCCGATTCGAAGGCGGTGGAAGTGGAGGCGGCGGAGAACGCCATCGAGCGCCGCACGATCGCGGCCCCGATCGACGGCACCGTGGTCCAGGTTTTCCCGCACGAGGGGGAATGGATGCAGCCGGGCGATCCGCTGGCCCGGGTCGTTCGCACCGACCGGCTGCGCGTGGAGGGTTACGTCGATTCGGCCAGGTTCGATCCGGATCGCGTTCGCGACCGGCCGGTGACGGTGACGGTGACGTTCGCCGACGAGCGATCGGAGTCGTTCGAAGGGCGGATCGTGTTCACCAGCCCCCTCGTCGACTCCGGCGGGGATTACCGGGTGTGGGCCGAGGTGGAGAACCGCCGCGTCGGCGATTCCGGGCAGTGGCTCCTCCGGGCTGGCCAGTCGGCCACGATGCGGATCCATTCCTCCCGGCCGCCGCTCGAGCCGGTGACGCGGTAGGGGAGCCCGGCCGATGTCGACCGCCGCCGACGCCTTCCGGTCGAGTACCACCCGCCCCGTCGGCCTCCGTCGCCGCGGCGACCTCGTGGCGACTCGGCAGTCGTACCAGGGACAGACCTGGTGGGTGGTCAAGGATCCGATCTCGCTTGCCTACTTCCGGTTCCGCCCCGAGGAATACGCGCTGCTCGACATGCTCGACGGCCAGGTGAGCCTGGAGACGCTCAAGGCCCGCTTCGAGGAGCGTTTTCCCCCGCGGCGCATCACGCTCGAGGAGCTCGCCCGGTTCGTCGCCACCCTCCACCGCAGCGGCCTGGTGATCGGCGACAGGCCCGGGCAGGGGCCGCAACTCTTCGAACGCCGTCGCCAGCGGATCTGGCGGCAATGGATGGCGTGGCTGGCGAACATCATGTCGATGCGGTTCCGGGGGATCGACCCCGACCGCCTCCTCGACCGTCTCGACCCCTGGTTCGGCTGGCTGTTCAGCGTGCCGGCGCTGGCTGGCGTGGCGGTGCTCGTGTCGAGCGCGCTGCTGCTGGTGCTCGTCAATTTCGAGGTCTTCCGCTCGAAGCTCCCGGAGTTCCACCAGTTCTTCGCCACCGGCAACTGGGTGTGGCTCGCGGTGGCGCTCGGAGTGACGAAGGTCATCCACGAGTTCGGCCACGGGTTGTCCTGCAAGCACTTCGGCGGCGAGTGCCACGAGATGGGGATGATGCTCCTCGTCTTCACGCCCTGCCTGTATTGCGACGTCTCCGACAGCTGGATGCTGCCGAGCAAGTGGCAGCGGGCGGCGATCGGTGCCGCAGGCATGTACGTCGAGCTGGTGATCGCGTCGTTGGCCACGTTCCTGTGGTGGAATTCCCACCCCGGTGTCTTCAATCAGCTGTGTCTCGACGTGATGTTCGTCTCCAGCGTCTCGACGCTGATGTTCAACGCCAACCCGCTGATGCGGTACGACGGCTACTACATCCTCTCCGACCTGCTCGAGATCCCCAACCTCCGCCAGAAGGCGACGACGATCCTGGGGCGGCTGGCGTCGTCGTGGTGCCTCGGCATCGAGCAGCCCGAGGATCCGTTCCTCCCCACGAGGAACCGCGGACTCTTCGCCCTGTACGCGGTCGCCTCGAGCCTCTACGGCTGGATGGTCACCGCGTCGATCTTCCTCTTCGTTTGGAGCGTCTTCAAACCGTACCGCCTCGAGGTTCTCGGGCAGGTGCTGGCGACGGGGGCGCTGTGGGGCCTGGTGGTGCGGCCGCTCCAGAACGTGTACCGTTTTCTCAACGTCCCCGGGAGGCGCGAGGAAGTGAAGGTCCGCAATCTCGCAGGCACGGCCGTCGCGGTCGCGGCCCTGATCGGAGCGGTGGCGCTGATTCCGCTCCCCCAGCGGGTGTGGTGTCCGGCGGAACTCCGGCCGCGGGGCGAGGAGACCGTCTACGTCTCGGTGCCGGGGAGGCTCGAGAGCGTGGCGGTGGTGGCGGGCCAGGCGGTGGCCGAGGGGGACGAGATCGCCAGGCTGTCGAGCATCGATCTCGACCTCGCGATCGCCGATCTCGAGGGGCGCGCCAGCCAGGCTCGGGCGCGGCTCGCGAGCCTGGAACGCGAGCGGTTCACCGATCCTGCCGCCGGCTCGGAGATCGGCACGGTGATCGAGTCGCTCAAGAGCGTCGACGAGCAGCTCGCCAGACGCCGCAAGGACCGGGAGGACCTGATACTCCGGGCGCCGCGATCAGGCTCGATCCTCCCGGCCGTTTCGGCGAAGGCTCCCCCCGACGGCTCGGGGAAGCTCCCCGGTTGGAGCGGCCACGTTCTCGACGAACAGAATCTGGGCGCCAGCCTCGCGGAAGGGACGGTGTTCTGCCATGTCGGCGAGCTGAACGCCTACGACGTGGTGATGGTCGTCGACCAGTCGGAGAAGGAGTTCGTGGTCTCTGGCCAGCCGGTCGACCTCAAACTCGACGCCATGCCGTGGGAGACGTTCCACGGCCGCGTGGAGGAGATCGCCGAGACGAGCCTCGACACGGGTGCCGAGCGGCTGAGCGTGAAGGCTGGCGGTCAGGTGCCGACGCGGACCGACGAAGCGGGCCGCGAGACCCCGATCTCCACCAGCTACGAGGTGTCGATGGCCCTCGACGATGCCGACGGCGTGCTCACCACCGGGATGCGCGGCACCGCGCGGATCCGTGTCGGTCAGCGCACGGTGGGGCAGTGGCTGGCCCGTCTCCTCTGGCAGACCTTCAACTTCCGGATGTGACGGCCGTCCGGACCGACTCCATACCCGATGCTCGTCGCACGGATCACGATCTGGCCGGTGGTGGGGCTCGGCGGCGTCGGCGTGGAGACCGCGCGCGTGCTGGCGTCGGGGGCGCTGGAGAACGACCGCCGCTGGCGGCTGGTCGACGCCGACGGAGCGGCCCTCGGCGGGGCCCCGCTCCGTCGGCTGGCGCGGGTACGGGCGGAGGTCGATCCATCGGCTCGCACGATCGGTCTGGCGGTCGACGCGGTCGCCGCCGGGGAGTCGTTCGGCCTCGGTACCGCGGGCGTGTCGTTTCCCCTCCGGCCCGGTCCGACCGGCCCCTGCCCCTGGCTCTCGCGGGTGGCTGGCGTCGAAACCTTCCTCGAGGAGCGGCCGGAAGGCGGATTCCCGCTCGATCCGGACGCTCCCGGGCCCGTGCTGGCGTCGACGGCCTCGATCGAGGAGGTGGCTCGTTGGTTCGGGCTGCCGCTCGACGACGTCCGTGGCCGTCTCGCCGTCGGCGTCGAACTGGCCGGGGCCGAGCCGTTTTGGGAGGACACCCTCGTGTACCCCGCACGGCGCACGCCCTCGCCAGTCGAGGGCGCCGGCGACGACGGTGACGACCCGTGGGGGGCCGCGCCCCCGCCGGAACCGCGCCGGGTCGTGATCGGCAGCGCCCGGCTCGCCGCCGTCGGCCTCCGCGAGTTGGGGGACGACGTGGCCCTCGACCCAGCTTCCGGCCTCCCGCGCGAACACTTCCGCGAGATCTTCGAGGCCTGGCGCCGCCGCACCGCACGGGCGGATGTCGACACGAGCCACTGGACCCACCGCTACCACGTCGCCGCCACCACCGTCGGCGACGGGAAGGGGGGCGAAATACAAGTGGGCGACCGGTGCGTACCGGTCGCCCACCTGGGACGTTCCTGAATCCGCCGCCGCCGGCTCAGTTCGGCGGGAGCGGCACGTACAGGGCGGGATCGTAGAACGGCGGCGGCGGTTCGACGACCTTGTCGCCGTTGACCAGGGCCGGGACGTCCTCCACGCTCGAGTTGAAGTTCAGGCCGCGGAGGTTGGCCTCGCTGGCCGCGCGGATGTTGAGGATCCCCTGGCCCGGAATGACGACCGGCGGATCGGGGGTCCAATCGACCGCCCAGCCCACGGAGTCGAGGAGGATGTTGCCGTTGGCGTGGGTCACCGTGCCGGTGATCACCGTCGCCGCGCCGGAGACGCGGTTGCCGACGACGCTCGCGTTGACCACCGCGCCCGGGGCGTCTGCCACCGAGAGGATGATGCCGTTGCCGCCGGTGGTGTTGATCTTGTTGGCGTTGATGGTGACGTTCATCGTGCCCCCTTCGGTGGACTGCGCCCTGACGCCGACCGGCGTGAGGGCGAACACCGAATCGACCACCTGGACGGTGGACTGCGTACCGAACACACCCGGGGCGAGGCCCGCGGTGGCGTCGACGCCGGCGGTGCCGATCTTCGTGAACGTCGATCCCTCCACGTACACCTGGGCGTTGGTCACCTGGACACCAGCCGCCGTGGTGCCCTCGATCGTGGAGTTCGTGATGCGGACGCGGCCCTCGTTGTAGACGTCCTCCACGGAGACGGCCGAGCCCCCGATGTTCGTGAACGTCGAGCGGTCGATGTTGACCTTCGGATCGCCGGCGTCGGCGTTGCCGCCATCGACGACGAAGCCGTTGGCCGTCAAGCCGGAGAGGGCCATGTTCGAGAAGTTGATCGTCGAATTGGATCCGTTGAGGTCGCGAATGAGAACGCCGGTCTGCTGCGGCCCCGAGCCGACGATCCGCACGTCGTTGACGATGACGAAACTCGCGGGGTTCGTGATGCCCTGCCCGGGGAGCCCGTCGGAGATGCCGATCCTCGATCCCGTGATCTGGAGGTGGTCGACCACCGATCCGTTGCCGAGCGTGATCGCCGTGCCGGCGCCCGCGGCGAG
Organism: uncultured Planctomycetaceae bacterium; assembly: GCA_963923225.1. GTDB lineage: Bacteria > Planctomycetota > Planctomycetia > Pirellulales > UBA1268 > QWOP01. The sequence continues at coordinate 17,828 of CAWUOA010000007.1, read as the reverse complement.
GACGGGATAGTCGGTGCTCTTCGTGCCGGCCCACACCGGCACGAGGCCCATGTTGGCCGTCGGCAGGAGCATGCCCGAGCCCTGGCCGACGAGGAACTGGTGTTCGTTCTGGAACTGCCACGAGGCGGCGTAGGGCTGATTGGCGCTGAGCCCCTGGTGGACCAGGACGATGTCGTAGGGATTCGTGGCCAGCGCCTGGGCCTCGGCGAGTGTCAGCACCGGGTTCTCGGCCGTGCCGACGCCGGTGGTGGCTGCCGGGGCGGAGACCGACGCCGGGGCGGCCGCAGCGCCGCCGGCGGAATTGTCGGCGTGGATCACGTTCCACGGCGTGTTCGCGAGGTAGGGATTCATCGCCTGCACAGGCTGCTGGTACGCCCGGACGACGTGCTCGTTGCGCATCATCGGCTGCTCGAGCTGGTCGGTGACGGTCCGCCGCCGCGATCCGCCCATGCGGTAGGTGAGGCGGGCGAAGCCTGTCCAGTCGAAGTAGCTGTCGTTGTTGGCCTGCAGCGAGAAGTCCCAGTTGTTGAGGAACGTCATGTCGAGGCGGGTGTACACACCGCCGAAGTACGGCACGACGTCCTGGCCGCTGGGGAGATTGTAGCGCGCGTTGCCGAAGGTGTAGCCGCCGACGCTCACCATGCCCGCCCATTCGGACAGGCCCGGAATATAGGCACCCACTTCGAGATCGGCACCGGCCAGCGCCGCATTGATGCCCAGCACCCCGAGAAGCGAGTTGCCGACGTAGGGACCCATCGTGGTCGCCGTGGTGCCCAGCGGGATGTAGCCGTTGCTGCGCAGGTTGCCGAAGTCGGTGAGCCACTCGCCCGACACGCCGACCTGGTTGTAGGTCATGCCGCCGGGGAAGAGGTAGCTGCCGCTGGGGTCGGTGATCCAGGTATTGCCGTACTGGTTCTGGTCGCCGTCGTAGTCCCAGTAGATGCCGAGGCCGCCGATCGTGCCCCCCATGTACTGCTTGCGGACGACGCCGACGTTCGAGAAGAAGCCGCCATAGACAGAGAGGTGCGAGCGGAGATCCGCCGACCAGAACCCGCCCAGATCGTCCTCGGCGTAGGGGATGAACGCGCCGAGCGTCATGTAGCTCCCCTGGTAGCCGAGGCCGCGATCGGCGGCGTTGAGGCCGTAATAGAACCAGCCCGGACCGTTGTTGTTGAGATTGGCGAAGCCCGCCGCGGCCCGATTCACCAGGCCCCCGGCCGGCGCCATCCCCATCTGCCCCATCTGGGCGAAGGCGGTCACCGGCTGTCCCGCGGCCGTGGCGGCCACGAGCATGCAGGCGGCCAGCTCACGGGCCCGGCGCCGCCAGGCGGCCATCCGACTGCGGCTGGCCTTGGGGCGGAAGCCGCCGCTCGCGGCGGGATGTTGCGCTGTTTTCTTCATGGGCTTCGCATTCCCTCTCGGGTGCCGGTTCGCCCGGCGGATGTGCACCGGGCGCCTCGTAACCGGCAGGATCGTCACCAGTGATCGACCCGGTACCGCCCGCACCATGAGCATTTCCGGAACATGTTCCGGCGGAGGCAGCGTCTCCGCGGCTCACCCAGGTTGCCGGGACCGCGCGAACGGGGCCGTTCTCGAGGGCCCCGACTTGCCCAGAGCTCCCGGTCGGGGCGAGGGGCCCCCTCGGATGTCGGGTCGGGGCCCGGTCAGCCCGCCGCCTCACCGAGGTGGAAGCGGCTCACCGACTCGTTGAGCCCTTCGACCGCCCGGGACATCTGGCGCGACGCCCCCTGGAACTCCTGCAGGGCGTCGGCCGCGGCCCGCGAGCCGTCGGTGAGGGTCACGAGGGCCTCGGCGATCTGCTGGGCGCCCGAGACCTGGGCCCGCATCCCCTCGTTGACCTGGTCGAAACGGGTGGAGAGGCCGTGGACCTTGCCGATGACGTCCGCGAACTGGCCGCTGATGCCGTGGACCCGGTCGACCCCCGCGGTCACCTCGTGGGCGAACCGTTCCATCTCGGCCACGCCGTCCCCGACCGCCTGCTGCATCTGCTCGACGATCCGCTCGATGTCGAGGGTGGCGACCGCGGTCTGGTCGGCGAGGCGACGGATTTCCCGGGCCACCACGATGAATCCCTGGCCGTAGTCGCCCGCCTTCTCCGCCTCGATCGCGGCGTTGATGGAGAGGAGGTTCGTCTGGTCGGCCACCTTGGTGATCGTCGTGATCACCATGTTGATGTCCTCCGCCCGCTGGCGGATGAGCGCCAACCGCCTGCCGAACTCCGCGGTCGACTGTTCGAGGTGGTGCATCGTCTCGCCGACGCCGGCGAGGTTCTCCCGTCCGGCATCGGCGACGGCGGCGGTGTCGTTGGCCACCGACGCCACGTCGTCCATCGTGGCGAGCAGTTCACGGCCCGTGACCGAGATCTCGCGGCTGGCCGCCGCCGCCTCGGTGGTGCTGGCCCCGAGTGAATTGATCGCCTCTTCCTGGTGTGACTCGGCGGTCGCCAGGTCGCGGGAGGTCGCGGCGAGCTCGTGGCCGGCATCCTTCACCTGCTCGACGATGCTCCGCAGACTCTGCGTCATGTGGCTGACGTCGCGGAGGAGCTGGCCGGTCTCGTCGCCGCCCCCCTTGCGGACGACCACGCTCAGGTCGCCTTCGGCGACCCGCCGTGCGGCTGCCGCGGCCGCCGCCACCCGGCTTCGGATCCGGTTGGCGAGCCAGGTGAGCAGGCCCGTGAGCAGCGCCAGTGCCCCGATCGCGGCCAGGAGGATGTCGAACATCGGTCGCTGTGCACGCCCGGTGATCGAGTTCCAGGCCAGTTGGACCACCACCGTCCATCCCGACGTCGGGGCCTCGGCGCCGGCGAAGAGGCTGTCGCCCCGTCCGTCGGCGACGTCGCTGCGGACCACCGCCGACGTCTCGCGCCTCAGGCCCTCGAGGACGCCGGACCACGCGGCGTCGCTCGCCATGAGGGCCTGGTCGGACTCGGTCGAGGCGATGACCTGCCCTTCGGGTGTGACGACGGAAATCGTCGCCGGCCAGCCCGCACGGTGGAGCCGGTCGCGAACGCGAGCGAGCACCGCTTCGGCGTCCGCCAGCCGGGTGCTCACTCCCGCGGCGCCCACGAATCGCCCCCCCACGAAGACCGGCCAGACGTGATCGATGATCGCGGTGCCGGACTCGTCGTGGGGGAGGGTCACGACCGCCGTCGTGGGGCGGGCGGTGTCCGCGGCGAGTTCCGCCACCCGTTCGTAGCCACGGACCGCGAGCGACGCCCGCGCCGGAGGGGCGGCCGGGGTCGTGGCCACGATCGACGTCGGATCGAGGGCGTCGCGACTCCACGAGACCATCCGCGGCACGTCGTCCGCCGCGACCGGATCGAAGACGATCCAGGTACCGGCGAACCGGGGCCTGCCATCGAGGACGGCACGGGCGAGGGCGTCGGCACGCGCCGTCCCGGTGCCCCCGTCCTGAGCGGTGGCCAGCGCCATGCCGCGGGCCGCGGTGATCGCCTCGAGCGTGGCCCTGTCGAACTCCTCCGCCACCGCCACCGCCCGGCCGCGGATCGCCTCCTCCGCGGACTCGCGCAACACCTGGACTCCGCGGCGGTACGCCCCCCACACCAGCACCGCGAGGATGCAGAGGGTGAAGGTGCCGAGGATCAGGATCCGCGGTCGGATGCCGATGGCGGGAAGTGGCATGGTCTGAGAGAAGGCGTCCGGAGGCGGGCCGCGCGCCGGTTCGACGGCCGAACGGCGGCCCGACTGAACCATAGGTTACTTCCGCACCGGCGTCGGCGGGGCCGGGGGGCGAAAAACCGTGGCAAACCGTATAACCGGAACCGGGGCTCCCGCGTGGCGCCGCGGGGGCCCGTTCCGGAGGCCGGCTCCCCCGGCGTCCCCGGCGGGCCGGCTTCGCCCGTTCCCTCCGCTCCCCCCGGGCAACTCTCCGATGTGGCACCTCCAGGATCACGACGCGATCCTCTTCGATTGCGACGGCACGCTCGCCGACACCATGCCGGCGCATTACCGGGCCTGGCTGCACTTCACCGGCGCCCACGGGCTCGCCTTCGACGAGTCCCGCTTCTACGCGCTCGGGGGCCGGCCGACCCGGGACATCGCCGCGACGCTCGCCCGTGAGGCGGGCATCGAGATCGACCTCGACCATGCGGTGCGCGTCAAGGAGGGGGCGTTCCTCGAGCAGCTCGGCCATGTCGAGGCGATCGATCCGGTGGTGGACGTGGTCCGCCGCTGCCGGGGGCGGATCCCCATCGCCGTGGTCACCGGCGGCCATCGCGCGGTGTGCGAGCGGATCCTCGCCCACGTCGGCCTCGGCGGGGTGTTCGACACCATCGTCGCCAGCGAAGACACCCTCAGGCACAAGCCCGATCCCGACCCGTTCCTCGAGGCGGCCCGCCGTCTCGCCGCGCGTCCCGAACGCTGCGTGGTGTGGGAGGACAGCGATCTGGGCATCGAGGCGGCCCGTCGGGCGGGCATGGAATGGGTCGACGTCCGCTCTTTCCATGCCCCGCGGCGGCTCGACCCATGAGCCGCCCGGGCGCCCATCACGGCCCCAGGGCGGCGGTGACGCTCGACGACATCCACGCCGCCGCGGCGCGGATCGCCGCGGGGATCTCCCGCACCCCCTGTCCGGCGAGCATCCCCCTTTCGGAGCTCACCGGCTGCCGGGTGTGGTGCAAACTCGACCTCATGCAGCGCACCGGCTCCTTCAAGGAACGCGGGGCCCGCAACGCCCTCGAGCAGCTCACCGCCCGCGCCCGCTCCCGCGGCGTGGTGGCGGCCTCCGCCGGGAACCACGCCCTCGGCCTCGCTTGGCACGGCAAGCTCCTGGGGATCCCCGTCACGGTCGTGATGCCGAGATTCGCGCCGCTGGTGAAGGTGGCCACCTGCCGGCGACTCGGGGCGCGCGTCGTGCTCGAGGGGGAGTCGTTCGAGGACGCCCGCGCGCTCGCCGTCGAGCTCGCCGCACGGGAAGGCCTCGAGCGGATCCATGGCTTCGACGACCCTCGCGTGATCGCGGGGCAGGGGACGATGGCGCTCGAGATCCTCGAGGAGATTCCGGACGCCGAGGCGCTGGTCGTGCCGGTCGGCGGCGCGGGGCTCCTCGCCGGCGTGGCGGTCGCCGCCAAGGCGATCCGCCCGGGTATCCGCATCGTGGCGGTGGAGCCGGCCGCGGCCGGGAGCCTTTCGGCGTCGCTCGCCGCCGGCCATCCGGTCCAGGTCCCCCTCCGCCCCACGCTCGCCGACGGCCTCGCGGTGGGAAAGGTGGGGGAGATCGCGTTCCCGCTCGCGGCCCCACTCGTCGACCGGGTGGTGACCGTCGACGAGGATCTCCTGGCGCTCGCGGTCCTGCGGCTCTCGGAGCTGGAAAAAACGGTGGTCGAGGGGGCGGGGGCGGCGGCGCTGGCCGCCCTGCTCGGCGACGCCCTGCCGGAGCTTCGTGGAAAGAAGGTGGTGCTCCTCCTGTGTGGCGGCAACATCGACATGGCGACGCTGGGCCGCGTCATCGACCATGGGTTGGCCGCCGACGGCCGCCTGTGGCGCTTCGCCACGCGCGTCATGGATCGTCCCGGCGGCATCGCCCGTCTCACCGCCTCCATCGCCGCCGCCGGGGCGAGCGTTCTGGAGATCACCCATGACCGGACCTTCGCCGGACCGGACGTCTTCTCCGTCGTGGTCGACGTGACGGTGCAGACGGCCGACCATGCCCACGTGGCGGCGCTGCGTGACCGATTGATCCACGACGGCTTCGCCTTCCTGCCAGGCCACTCCTCAACCTGACGTCCACGCCCGGGTGCGGCCCTCGGGTCGTGCCACGCGTCGTGCCAGGGGGCGCGGTACGAGTGAGGGAAAGGACGTCGGCGGCGCCTGTCCGGGCAGGATGGGAGGGTCGAGTGGATCGCACGGGCCCGGTCAGCCCCGCTCAACCCCGGGGCCTTGCGCGGCCGATGACACTCTCCCCCGAGGGCTCGCGCCCCTGGGACGAGGAGGTGCCGCCGATGGTGTCGAGTGCGGGGAAGTCGATCACCCGGAAGGCGGCGGTTCTCGCCGCGGAGGTCGAGCAGGAGCGGCTCCGGCTGCGTCAGGAGCTCCTCCAGCGGATTCTCGCCCGGGAGGTTCGTCGTCAGGCGATGCGCCGCGCGCCGCGGTGAGATTCCCCGAGGTCCGCTCCGTCGGCGGGGGAGGATTGCGGATGCGGCTTCGTGTCGCGGGGCTCTTCTGGCCGACGCTCGTCGTCCTGGCGACGCTCGGAGCCCGCACCGCGGCGGCCCAGTTCGCTCCGTGGAACTGGGGCGCCTCGACGCCGGGATCGTCCGACGCCTGGTCACCCGAGGCTTTCGCCGACTTCCTGGGCAGCGGCCATCCGCCGCACCCGGCCGTCGTCCGTGTCGTCGCCCCCGAGAACGGCGGCACGTCGATGGGGTCGGGCGTGCTCGTCGACGTGAATCCCACGCAAGGGCTCGTCCTCACCAATTGGCACGTCATCCGCGGGGCGAAGGGGGGCGTGCTGGTCCAGTTTCCCGACGGCTTCCAATCGGCCGGCCGGGTGATTCGCCACGACGAGCCCTGGGATCTCGCCGCGGTGGCCATCTGGCGTCCGCGGGCGGTGCCGGTGCCGATTTCCGCCGCCCCACCGGTGATCGGCGAGCCGCTGTCGATCGCCGGCTACGGCAAGGGCCCCTTCCGCTCCGAGGCGGGCCGGTGCACGCAGTATCTGGCGCCCGGCGCGGGCTACCCGCTCGAGTTCGTCGAACTCGAGGCGACGGCCCGGCAGGGCGACTCCGGCGGACCGATCCTCAACGCCCGCGGCGAGCTCGCGGGGATCCTCTTCGGCCGTGCCGAGGGGAGGACGATCGGTGCCTGCTCCACGCGCGTGCGGACGTTTCTCGCCTCGATCGGATCGCGGGGGATGACGGCCGCGGAGGTGGCCGCGCTGGCCGGCGCGGCTGCGGGCCCCGCGACCGTGGGTGGCGCACCTGTCGGTCCGCTGCCGGCGATGGCCGCGGCGATGCCTCCCGCGACGGCGCCGCTCGCGCCGCCGCCGGTCGCCGCCGTCGGGCCGACCCACGGGACGATCTCGCCTCCGCCCTCGGAGCCAGCGCCCGTGGCCGGCGATCCGCTCGCCTCCATCGCACGTGGGCCTGCGGTCGGAGCGAACGCTCCGGCATCCGACGTGGGCGGCACGCCGTCGGCTGTCCCGCAGCCGGTGCCGCCGGCGATCTCCGCCGCCCCGGCGCCTACGCCGCTCGAACCTCCGCCGCCGGCATGGGGCGATCTCCCGGAAGGCCGACCGGTGGGACGGACGCTCGACGAACTGCTCGACGTCCGCACCAACGGACGGGCGATGATGGTCGCCGCCGGGGGCGCGCTGTTGGCGCTGGTCGGCCTTCGCACGGTCTTCGGCGGCCGGGCACCCGAGCCCAGGCGGCGCCGGCCGCGGATGGCGTACGACGACGACTGAGCGCTCGCGGGCGTCAGCGCTTGGCCGTCTTGGTCACGGTGACCTTCTTGATCGTGACGCGCTCCAGCGGCTTGTCGCCGGGGGCGGTCTTCACGTTGCCGATCGCCTTGACCACCGCGAGACTCGCATCGTCGGCGGTGCGTCCGAAGGCGGTGTACTGCTTGTCGAGATGCGGCACCCGCTCGAGGCAGATGAAGAACTGGCTGCCCGCGGAGTTCGGATCGTTCGTCCGGGCCATCGAGAGGACGCCGGGCTCGTGCGGGGTGGCGTTGAACTCCGCCTTGATCTTGTAGCCAGGCCCACCGGTGCCGGTGCCCTCGGGGCAGCCCCCTTGGATCATGAAGCCCTTGATGACGCGGTGGAAGCAGCCGCCGTCGTAGAAGCCGCTCTCGGCGAGGGCCACCATGTTCCGCACGTGGCCGGGGGCGACGGCGGGATCGAGTTTCAGGCGGATCGGGCCGGCCGAGGTGTCGAGCGTGACCTCGTAATCGAAGCCGTCGAGATCGACGGCGGCGGCGGCCTTCTGGAGCTCGGCGGGGGACGGCTTGGCCATGGTGACGACCTCTCGGATGGATGGAAAAGGGAAGGTTCCGGCAGGCGGGGCAGGGATCGTTTGCCGAAAACTGGCGCCGGAGGATACTTCACCGGACCATGCGCGACGAGCGGCCCGCCATGCACGTTCCGGTCGATCTCTCCGGCAGGAGGCTGGGAGGATACCGGCTGCTGCGCCGGCTTGGAAGTGGCGCCATGGCGGACGTCTACCTGGCGGAGCAGGAGTCCCTTTCCCGGCCGGTGGCGGTGAAGGTCCTGCGGCGCGAGACGGCGGCCCGTCCCACCGCCGTATCCCGGTTCACCCAGGAGGCGAGGGCGGCGGCGGCCCTCGTCCACGGCAACATCGTCCAGATCCACGAGGTGAGCTGCGTCGACGGCCACCACTTCCTCGCCGAGGAGTACGTGGCCGGACCGACGCTCCGCACCTGGCTATCCGAGCGGGGCCCGCTCGACGCCCGCCAGGCGGCGTCGGTGCTCGCGCAGGTCGGCTCCGCGCTCGAGCGCGCCGCGGCCCTCGGCGTGGTCCACCGCGACATCAAGCCGGAGAACCTTCTCGTCACTCCGGCCGGCGAGGTGAAGGTGGCGGATTTCGGCCTGGCCCGCGTCCTCGCGACAGGCGAGGCCAACGACCTGACGCAGGAGGGGACGGCCCTCGGCACCCCGCTCTACATGAGCCCGGAGCAGGCGGAGGGGGGCGCGGTCGACACGCGCAGCGATCTCTACTCCCTCGGTGCCACGCTCTACCACCTCCTCGCCGGCCAGCCTCCCTTCGGCGGGACGACGTCGCTGGCGGTGGCGCTGGCACATGTCCGCGACCGCCATCGGCCGCTGCCGGAAGTGCGCGACGATCTTCCCGAGTCGCTCGTGGGCATCGTCGACCGGCTCCTCGCCAAGCAGCCCGCCGACCGCTTCCAGTCTCCCGCCGAGCTGCTCCACGCCGTGGAGGTCCTCGAGGCCGAGATCGCGCCGGGGGCCCGCCGTCAGCCGCTCCCGCTGGCCTGGTCGGATGGCGCGCCGGCGACCGACGGCCGCTTCCGCACCGGCACCGAGGACTTCCGCGAACGGTCGAGCCACGATGCTTCGCGCACGGCCCGGTCGCTCGGCCAGGCGAGCACCGTCGAGGTGCGCGAGGCGACGCTCCGGCTCCAGGCCGCGATGGAGCGCGAGCGCTACCGCCGCGAGGCGGTGCGCCGATTCTGGGTGACGACGGCGTTTTTGGCGCTGCTCGCCTTCGGGATGGGGTACGCCGCCGGACGATTCCCCGCCCGGCCGAGCCTGTTGTTCCGTGAGACATCCCGCTAGCCACCGCGCGGGGAAGGGAGCCTGGCCCTCCGGTGGTGACGGTCGCGCGGGCCCGGAGCGGCCGATTCAGGCGATCGGCCCGGGATGGACGAAATCCCCATTCAGCGGCGGGGGCCGGGTGGCCTTCCCGACGGCTCTTCCGAGGCTTGACACCCCGGTGCCCGCTGCTAAAAGAGCAGGAGATACACGCCCCCATCGTCTAGTGGCCCAGGACGTCGGGTTCTCAGTCCGAAAACCGGGGTTCGACTCCCCGTGGGGGTATCCAGGCAGCCGTATCCTCCGCACACGCGGGGGATACGGCTGTTTTTTTTGGGCTCCGGTTCGACCGAGTCTCCGGTCGTTCCCAATTGCCCGTCCCGTGGGAGGAGTGAGATGCGACGCCGCCAGGTGCTCGTCGCGGCGATGACGGCGTCGATCGGTGCGCTTCCGCTTTCCCGAACCTTCGCCTGGCAGGCCGACTTCCCGGCCCCGCCGGAGGGGTATGACCGGCGACGCGACGATACTCCCCGCGGGACGCTCGACTCGATCGCGTACGAATCCACCACGGTCGGCATCGAACGAAGGGCCCGCGTCTACACCCCGCCGGGCTGGCGCGAGGACGTCGCCTGTCCGGTGCTCTACCTACTGCACGGCATCGGCGGCGACGAGAACGAATGGGCCCGCCACGGCGCCCCCGACGTGATCCTCGACAATCTTCACGCCGACGGCGACGTGGTGCCGATGATCGTCGTCCTGCCCAACGGCCGGGCGTCGAAGGACCTCACTGCACGCGATCCGATTCCGCGTCAGTCGCCCGCCTTCGCCCTCTTCGAGAAGGAACTGCTCGACGACCTGATCCCGTTCGTCGAGAAGACCTACCGGGTGAAGGCCGGCCGTGAGTCCCGCGCCATCGCCGGGTTGTCGATGGGGGGCGGTCAGGCCCTCAACTTCGGCCTGGGGAATCCGTCCACGTTCGGCTGGGTCGGTGCCTTCTCCCCGGCGCCCAACACGAGGAAGCCGGAGGAGCTGGTGCCCGATCCGGCCGCGGCGGCGTCGCTCGAGCTGCTCTACGTCTCCTGCGGCGACCGCGACGGGCTCTTCGGTGTCAGCCAAGGCGTCCACCGCATGCTCGACGAGAAGCACGTGCCCCACGAGTACCGCGTCATCGCCGGCGGCGGTCACGACTTCGCGGTGTGGAAGAGCGATCTCTACCACTTCGCCCGGCGCCTTTTCCGCGCGGCGGGCGACGTCCGTCGTGGGGGCGAGTGATCGGCGCGTCGGGCGGCCTCGCGGAAGTCCGGGAGGTGGGACGCTGCCGATCGCGGAGGGCGTGCGGGTTCTTTCGATGGAAACGCCGGCGTTCCGACCCGGTCGCGTCACCGACAGGTTGAAGGGGGGCCGAATCGGGTATCCTGCGACGGTCAAGGGGTGGATCGAGTGCTGCATGTCGTCACGGACGATCGCGGATGCCAGACGTCGCCGAACTGATCGCCCGCCACGCCCCCTGGGCCGCCCTCGACCGGCGGTGGCGTCTGACGCCCTTCGAGCAGTTCATGTGGCTCGACGACCGGCCGGATTACCCGCTGGTGTTCGAGGTGGTCCTGCGCTTCGCGGGCGAGATCGACCCCCGTGCGATGTCCGGCGCCTGGCGCTTCGCGCTGGCCCGTCATCCGCTCCTCCGAGCGACCGTCGTCATGGAGCAAGGCGGGCCGGTGTGGCACGCGCCGGCCGTCGGCTGGAGGGAGCTTGCCGTGACCGAGGCGGGCTCGGCGCTTTCCGTCGACGCGCCCGGCGGTGACGTGCCCGGGATCGATCTCGAACGGGAGGCGGGCCTGCGCGGTGCACTCCGCGAGACGGCCGAGGGCTGGAGTCTGGCGCTCCACTTCCACCACGCGTGCTGCGACGGCCACGGGGCGCGGATGTTTCTCCAGGATCTCGTGCTCGCGTACGTCGTGCTCCGCGAGGCGTGCGACGAGGAGGCGCCGTTCTTCCGCGTCGATGCCGCCCTCCTCGACGAGCGAGGCGTTCATTCAGGTGCGGGTGGCACGGGGGCCTCTCGCCTGAAGAAACTCCGGCACACCCTCCGCTTCGCCCTCAGGCGACCCGCGCCGGTGGCCGGCGACGTGCCGGTGTCGGTCCGAAGGACGTCCAGGACGGGGTCGCGGCCGTCCGGAGGATCCGCCCTCGGCCACCGGACGCACACGTTCTCCGCCGACGAGGTCGCGGGGATGGACGCCATCCAGCAGCGCTTCGCCGCCACCCGCAACGACATCGCGATCGCGATGCTCTTCGAGGTCCTCGCCGATTGGCAGCGGCGGCGCGGGCTCTCCCCGCGGACGCGGATGCGCGTCGCCGTGCCGACCGACCTGCGCAGCCGGGCCGACGAACGGATGCCGGCCGCCAACCGGTACACGTACGTGTTCCTCGAGCGACTCCTCGCCGATTGCCGCGACTGGCAATCGTCGCTGCCGGGACTGCAACGCGACTTCCAGGAGCGGAGGCAGGAGGGGAGGGGGGCGCAGTTCCTCGACGCCCTCGCACGCGTCGCCCCCTTCCGCAGGGCGATGCGCTGGTGCCTGGGGCGCCGGACATGCTTCTCCACCGCGGTGCTCACGAACCTGAGCGACCCCTCCTGGCGGCTGCGCAAACGTCTCCCGGTGGATGCCGAGGGGCTGATGTGGCTCGACAAGGCCCAGTGTCTCGACATCCAGATCCGCACGCCGCCGCTGCGCCCCGGAACCTGCTGGGGGATCGGCATCTTCGAGTACGCGGGACGGATGACTCTCTCCTTCCGCTACGACTCGACCGTCATCAGTTCCGCCGCGGCCGACGCGATCATGGCGCGCTACGTGAGCCACTGGCGGGCGCTCCTGGCGACCGCCGAACGAGGCCGCGGAGCCCCCGCCGAGCCTCCGGCCGCCTGGTCGGAGACGCCGTGACGCCGCACCGGCCACGGGGTCGGCTCGCAGGCTAAGATCGGGTGTCCGGGCGCGGCGCCTCCGCCGGCGCGGACGGTCCCGCCCCACGCACGACATCCATGGCCGACGACGCCGCACCGACCGATCCAACGTGCTCCGCCGCGCCGGTGTCGATCCGCTCGGCCGCCAGCCGGCTGCGCGATCCCGCACGGTTCTTCCGCGAGTGGGGAGAGGACCTCGCTCGTTCGCCCCGGCTCGCCTGGCGGCTCTTCCTGCGGAGCCTGGTCCAGCAGTACCGCCACTCGTCGATGGGGATCTTCCTCGCCTTCGCGCCGGTGGTCGTCACGGCGCTGGTCTACACCTTCGTGAGACGGTCGCACCTGGTGGCCACCGAGATCGCCGGGCTCAACAGCACCTTTTTCGGCGCCGAGGGGGTGCTGATGGTGCAGACGGTTCTCGAGGCGTTCAACGGCATGCGGCGCCTGTTCGCCGGCAATCAGCCCCTCTTCCGCCGTCAGAACCTCCCCGTGGAGGGGCCGATCATGGCCGTGCTCGTCGATCTCGGCTTCCGGATGCTCATCCGCTTCGCGGTGCTCGGCATGCTCATGGTTCTGCTCCGCGTGCCGATCGCGTCGACGCTCCCGCTGGCGATTTGGGGGTTCCTCGGGCTGTCGCTCGTCGGCGCCGGCTTGGGCCTCCTCGTCGCCGGGCCCGGAGCGCTGGCGCAGGACGTCAACGTGGTGTCGGGCGTCCTGCCGGTGCTCCTGCTCACCGTCACGCCGGTGTTCATGGTGGCGTCGCCGGAGAGCGTGCTCGGCCGCGTTCAGGCCGCCAACCCGCTCGCCTGGCTCTTCGAAGGCATCCGCGCCGCCGCCCACGGCGGGGCCGGGTCGATCACGGCCGCGCTCTCGGGACCGCTCGTCGGCCTCGGGCTGCTCGTGGCGGGCTGGTTCGTCTGCCGGGTGGCGCGGCCGCACGTCGTCGAACGGATGCTGGTGTAGGCCGATGACGCGCACGCTCTTGGAATTGAAGGGTGTTTCCAAGCGTTATTGCCTGCGGCCGGAACGCCGCCTGCGCGACGCGACCGCGGACACGCTCCGCGAACTGTGCGGGCTCCCGGCACGGCAGGGACTGCGGGCGGGGGAGTTCTGGGCGCTGGCCGGGGTCGACCTCCGCGTCGGAGAGGGAGAAGTGGTCGGCGTCATCGGCCACAACGGAGCGGGGAAAAGCACGCTCATGAACCTCGTCTCCGGGATCGTGCTCCCGACGGCCGGTTCGATCGCCCTCCACACTCGCGCCGTCTGCCGCATCGACCAGGCAGGATCGCTCAGCCTCGTCGAGACCGGACGGGAGAACATCCGCACGCAACTGGCCATGCACGGCGTGCCCGCCGCGGAGACCGTCGCCGAGACCGAGGCGATCGCCTCCTTCGCCGATCTCCACCGCCATCTCGATTCCCCGGTGGGCACCTACAGCGCGGGGATGCGCGGCCGTCTCGGCTTCGCGATCTACGCCCGCCTCCACCCCGATCTGTTCCTCGTCGATGAAGGAATCGGCGGCGGCGACCAGCGCTTCCGAGAGCGTTTCCGCGGCTTCATCGAGGACTACGTCGCCGACGGCGGGGCGATGCTGTTCTGCATGCACGACACGAACCTGATCCAGACGCTCTGCGACCGCGTGCTCGTCCTGGACGGCGGCCGGCCGGTCCTCACCGGCACCCCGCGGGAGGGGATCGATGCCTACAACCGGCTCGCCGCCGAGCGCGGCCTCGCGCCGCTGCCCCGCGGCAGGCGACGTCATGCCCGCAAGGGCCGCACGGAGCCGCGCGATACGGCCGATGCCGCCTTGCAAGCCGAACGGCCTCCGGTCCGCGTGGAACATCTCCGCGTCTCTGCGGTCGGAGGGGGGGCGTTGCTGGCGGGTCGGGAGGCCGAGATCGTCTTCGTCTGCCGGACCGACGCGGCGATGGCGGACGTCGTACCGGCCGTCGAGATCGGCTGTGGCGAGCTCTCGCCCCTGGCGACGCTCTACGGCTGTCCACTCGACATCGGGCCGGCCGGGACCTCGTTTCGCTGCCGGATCGAATCCCTCGCGCTGGTGCCCGGTGAATACGACGTGCGCGTGCGGCTGTTCAGTCGCCCGGAGAGACGCTTCGTCGTCCCGGCCGAGGATTCCGGACGTGGCCGGTTCCGCATCGAGTCGGACGACGATCGCCCCGCGACGGACGCGCGGGGGGGCGGAGTCGTCCATCTCTCCGGGGCCTGGGAGACGGAGGGCCTCGACGGCGATCGAGCATGACCCTTTCCTGCCGCTCCCCCGTCGTGCACGAAGTGGCGGCCGACTATTTGACGCCGGCGTTCTTCCACGATCCCTACCCCACGTTCGCCCGTCTGCGCGAGTGTGGCGGACTCGTGTGGTCGCCCGCCGAAGATGCCTGGCTGGTGGCCCGATACCACGATGCCGAGGAGGTGCTCCGCGACACGTCGCTGTCGGTTCGCACCAAACGGGTCCACAACTCGCCCATCGGTGCGGCGATGGTCTATCAGGACCCGCCGGAGCACACGCGGCTGCGCGGGTTGATCGCCGATCTGTTCACCCCCGCCGCGGTCCGCTCCCTCGAGCCGCACGTCGCGATGCATGCCGACCGGTTACTCGACGCGGCCGTCGGCCGCCGCAGGATGGATTTCGTCACCGATTTCGCCCTCCCGTTCCCCGTGGCCGTCATCTCGGAATTGATGGGCGTGCCGGCCGACTCGTTCGGAATGATGAGCGAGTGGTCCCGTGCGTTGTTCTTTTCGGGTGACGCGGAGCGGGTGCTCGCTGCCCGCCGTGCGATGTCGGAGTACCTCTTGGCGGTCATCGCCGACCCCCGATCGCTCCGGGCCGGGTCGATGCTCGAGGCGCTCGCCGAGGCGCATCGGCGTCGGGTGCTCTCGGCCGAGGCGCTTCTGGACATGTGCTACTCGATCTATTTCGCCGGGCACGAGACCATGACGAGCCTCCTCGGCAACGGGCTGTTCACGCTCCTGTCCCACCCCGGACAGTACGCCCGCCTCGTCGCGAACCCCGACCTCCTTCCCGTCGCCATCGAGGAGATGGTGCGATTCGAGAGCCCGCTGCAGCGAGGTCTCGTGCGGAGCGCCACACGGCCGATGACTCTCGGCGGTCGATCGATCGACGCCGGCGACGAGTTCATCGTGCTGATCGGCGCCGCGAACAGGGATCCCCGGGTGTTTCCGGAGGCGGAGACGTTCCGCATCGACCGCGACCCCAATCCCCACATCGCCTTCGGCGGGGGCCCCCACTTCTGTCTCGGGGCCAGACTCGCGCGGACCGAAGCCCGCATCGGATTCGAGCGGTTTCTGTCGCGGTGCGCGCTGGTCAGGCCGGCCGGGACGGCCGCGCCGACGACGCTCGAGAGGCTCCGACGGCGATTCACCGGCCGTAAGCCTTCGGAAACCCTCTCCGCCGCGTGGCGATTCCGGCCGATGTTTCGATCGCTCGAGTCGCTCGCCATCGAGTGGTGAAGCGCGGCAGGAAACGCTGGGTCGCCTGTATCAGCGACGATTGGCCCTCAGCCGCGCCGTCACCCGCCGGGCCGAGGCGAGCGGGTTGGCCGCGACGCGCCGTAGCCAGGTGTCGAAGGATCCCTCGTGGCGCAGGTGTCCCGGGGGGACGACGGGCCCGCGGACGCGTGTCGTCGGGGCCGCGACGACCTCCCGAAAGAGTCGTTCGTAGCTGGCGAACATGGTGTCGAGAAGATAGCCCCCCTCGTGGATCGTGCGGACCGCCTCCCGGGACATCCGCTGCCTCGTTTCGGGATCCTCCGCGAGCGCCGCGAGCCGGTCGGCGAAGGCTTCGACGTCGCCGACCGGCGCGGTGAGGCCGTTCACGCCGGAGACGATCACCTGCGGGACGCCGCTGGGGATCGCGCTCACCACCGGGACGGCGCCACGCGACATCGCCTCGAGCATTCCCACGCTCAGGCCCTCGAAGGCCGAGGGGAGGAGGAAGGCGTCGCAGGTGTCGAGAAGGTCGAGGACATCGTCGTTGGGTTGGGTGCCGAGGAAGGCGAGCTTCCGCCGTAGAATCAGGCGGCGTCCTTCCTCCTCCATCGCGGGCCGCTCCGGCCCGTCCCCGACGACGAGCAGTTCGAAGGGGACTCCGCGTCGGTCGAGGGCTCCGGCGATCGCCACGACGTCGTTGGCCCGCTTCTGGTAGCGCATCAGCCGGCCGACGTAGGCGATCCGCAGCACCCCGTCCGCCGGGCGGTCGGCCGTCGGCCCCCCCTCGGTGCGGCGGGGGATGCCGTAGGGGATCGTGTGCAGCCTGCCGGCGAGTGTCGGCAGGAGCCCTTCGAGGTGCCTGTGGATGGCGGTGCTGACGCAGACGATCGCGTCGGAGGCTCGGGCCAGCCGGGCGGTGTGCTCGTAGTGCATCGGATCGTCGCTGTGGCAGATCGTCACGACGCGGACGCGCTCGGAGAGCCGCGGCGCGATGCAGGAGTACTCGTAGTCGTAATTCGGGACGTAGATGCAGGGTGCCCGTGACTCGATGTAGTCGATCATCGACTCCCAGCGCTGGGGCCACCCGCTCCAGTCGGGTTCCTCGCGGTGATCGACGGGGATGTCGTCGGCGATCGCCAGGCCGCTGCGATCGGGGAGCCGGCGTTGGCCATGCACGCGGGCGTCGATTCCCTTCTCCCGCAGACGCCGCAGGAGGTGGACGGTGAAGGTGTCGACGCCGCTGATCTGGCCCCCCGCGGCCGACACGATCACCGCATGGTCCTCGAGCGTCGGTGCCGGAGCGCCGGAGGGGGCAGCCGGGGCGGGAGCCGGACCGGCCGGAGCCGATGGCCAGACGGGGACGGCGTTGATGAAGTCGAGATCGAGGGCCAGCCGTCCGCACGGATCGCCAGGCAGGGCGGGAAGGATGTCGGTCGACCCCACCCGCTCCGGCGGCAGCCGCAGCCAGTCGACGGGGCGCGAGAAGGCCCCCGACGCGAGCTGCTGGTCGATGCGGGCGAAGAGCGCCTCCCAGGCGTCGAGCATGTCGTCGGTGCGGTGGCCACCCGTGCGGATCGAGTCGAAGGCCGCCTGGGAGAGCCGGCCGCGCAGCGTCCCGTCACCGGCGAGCCGGGCGAGGTGGCCGGCGAAGCCCTCGACGTCGCCGACCGGCGACGTGAGGCCGTTGACGCCGTTCCGGACCAGGATCGACTGCGTCACCAGGTCCGAAACGACCGGCACGCAGGCCCGGCTCATCGCTTCGAGCAGCGCGATGGAGAGCCCCTCGAAGGCGCTGGTGAGGAGGAAACAGTGCTTGTCGGCCATCTCGTCGGGGAGCCGGCTGGCGGGGAGCCGGCCCGCGAAACGCACCTTTCCCGACGAGACGAGCGCACCCGCCTCCCGCTCGAGGTCCTGGCGGTATTCCCCGTCTCCGTAGATCGTCAGCTCGAACGGCACCTCCTTCGCCGCGAGGATCCTGGCCACGGCGATCTGGTCGTCGAGCCGCTTCTGGGTGCGCCGCAACTCACCGGACGACGCGATGCGCAGCGGCGGGGCAGGGGGCTTGACGGGGGGCGCGGCGAGGTCGGGGACGGTGTTGCGGATCGTGAGCGCGCGGTGGGCGAGATGG
>CAWUOA010000006.1:0-29540 GCA_963923225.1 uncultured Planctomycetaceae bacterium | reverse complement strand
GACCGGAAAGACGTCCTCCTGGCCGTGGCCCCAGCGCTTCTTGACGTCCTTGAGCGTGACGTACGTCGGCATCCGCGCGGACAGGGCACGGATCGCGGCGGACACACGGGCACCGGCCCCCTCCTCACCCCGCTCCGCCGCGAGGACCTCCTCGCGCGAGAGCCCGAGGGTCCGCAGGAGGGCGTCGAGGTCGATCCACGTGGTGAGGGTGTTGTAGAAGCGGAGACGCCATTCGTCCTCCTCGCGCGGCATCGCCAGCCCCTCGACGAGGCGCGGACGGCCGTTGACCCGGGCGAGGCCGCCGCCCCGGTCCTCGACATGCCGCGGAATGACCTCGACCGACAAACCCGCGCCCGACGCCAGATGGCGGCCGAGGAGCGCCGGATCGAGGTCCGTGCCGACGGTGTCGATGTTGTGGAGCATGATCCACCGGAGCCGCGGATGCTCGCGCAGCAGGCGCGCCAGGACTCCGTTGCGGATCATGTTGGGAACCTCGTACCAGTGCCCCACCGGATGGAGGCACTGGCCGAGGGTGTTGTCGGTGTAGTCGCTCCCCTCGCCCGCCCGCTCCGCCCACGACACGAGCGCCGCGTGGACGCTGTCGCGCATCTTCTCGCGCTGCTCGTCGAGAACCTGCCGGGCCGTCTCCTCCCAGGAGAACCGCAGGTCGCGCACCATCGGGATCATCCGCAAGCCGACGGCGCGACCGGGGGAGAGGATCACCGGCAGGCCCGCGGCCGCGAGCTGTGCGTGGGTCAGATGGCTGGTGGTGACGACATGGGGCACCGCGGCGCCCGCGAGGCGCGCCACGCGCCGGGCCTTGGCGACGTGGATGTCGAGAAACGTCCGCCACCGGCCGGCCATACGACAAAACGGATTGAGCGCCTTGACCACTCCGGCGCCCTGCGTCCAGCGGCTCCCCACGCCGGCCGCGAGCGTGACGACGGCCGCCTCGCCACGCCGGATCGCCTCCAGGCCGAGGCGGCGGTGCCCGGCGTCCTCGCCCGTCTCGCCGGCCTCGACCGTCTCGACGTCGTGGTCGGCGACGTCCTCGATCGTGGTCGATGCGGGCAGTCGGTTCTGGGCCAGGCCGATCCGCCCGGCGCGGAGGTCGGCGCGGATCTGCTCGTGCTCGACCTCGTCGAAGCCGAGGGCCGCGAGCGCTCCCCGCAACTCCTCGCCTCCGGTCCGCGCGGCCTCCGGCGGGGGGAAGAGCCTGTCGAAGAGGACCTGCACCATGCCGGCCAGTTCCGGCCGTCCGCGGCAGGCGGCGCCGAAGCTCTCGAGATCGGTGCGGCGGGTTTCGGAGAGCTCGCCCCGGGACGTCCGCAGGAGACGGGGCACGACCCGGGCGTAGTAGCCGGCGGGAAGCAGCGCGTCGGCTCCCTCGCGGTGCTCGCACCAGGTGCCGCGATCGTTGACGGCGAAGTCGTAGACCACCGGGTCCATCGCGAAGGGGAGGCCGTGCTCGAAGCGGCGTTTCGCGCCGGCCATGATCTCGGCCAGCGCGTCCTGCCCCTCGAGCCGGGCACGGGGGTCGAAGATGAACCCCATCCCGCCCCCCGACATCCCGCCGAGCATCCAGAAGCCCCAGAACCGGTCGCCGAACCGGCGGGCCACCTCGTCGATGAGCGTCTCGGTGTAGGCGTTGCTCGCCCAGGGGATGATCGTGCGGATCGGACCGGTGAAGTTGCGGGTGGTGGCGGCGGCGATGCGGCGGACGTCCCCGGCGGCCACGCCGTCGATGATGTCGTCGAGCACGGTGCCCGCCTCGATCCGCGCCTTCCAGGCGTCGCCGCTGCGGAGGAGGTACTTCTCCGTCACCATCTCCAGGATCGGGCCGACGTTCTGCGCCATCCCGCCATGGACCAGGACGAGCGATTCCTGCAGGTCGGCGCCCAGCGGCACCGCGTCGTGGCGGGGAAGGAGACGGCCGCGGCTGATGCCGTACTCCGGATCCCCCTCCGCGGCGACGACCCCCCGGATCAGCTTGGCCGCCGGCCACACGCCTCCGGAGTCCTGCCAACCGCCGCCGCTGCCGCCGAGCCATTCCCCCAGGATCGCCCGCGCCGCCACGAGCCGCCGCTCGGTCTCGTCGAGCGGGCCCGACAGCGACCGTGCCTGGCCGGTGGCCCGCATGCAGACGGCGATCAGCGACGCCAGGAGATTCGTCGAGACCGCCAGGCGCGAACCCTTGGGGATGCCGTTGACGCTGCTGACCAGTTCCAGGCCGAGGCCGGGGCCGATCGTCACGGCGAGCAGGTCGGCGAGCGTCTCGCCCGAACCCTCGATGCCCGGGGGGATGATGCCGCTGGCGATCACCGCCGCCTTCAGCAGGCCGAGGTGGTCGCGGCCGAAGTCGAAGACCTCGGCGAGGTCGGTGATGTCGGCCGTGGCGTCGAGGTCGATGCTCGTGAGGCGCAGCAACGGCTCGTCGATGACGCGGAGAAACGCCTCCACCGGCGGCCGTGGCACCGCGTCGCGGCCGTGGACGCCGAGATCGACCGAGACGTTGAGGACGCGGGCCGCTTCCGGGCAGTCCATCCCCAGGAAGAAGATGTCGCTCCAGCCGGAATGGGAAAGATCCATCCGCACCGGCGTCGACTCGTGGAGGACCGGGAAGGGGGTGCCGGCACCGCCGCGGAGCAGTTCCCGGCGGATGCGGAGCGGCTGGTCGGCCGGGTGGCCGACGCGGAACATCCACTGGTTGCCACGGATCGAACGGACCGACTGCCGCACCTGATTGGCGAGCGTCTGGAGTCCGAGCTCGCGGTACGCCGACGCAAGCGCGCTCGACAGGGCCGGCGAGGGGCCGTCACTGCGGACGTGGGCCAGGAGGAGGTCGATCGCCTCCTCGAATCGACGGCCGAGGAGGTGATGGACTCCCGCGGCCGGGATCAGCCCTTCGCCGTGGGCCACCCCGCCCCGTTCCAGCGCCTCGGGGAGGTGGTATCGGTGGAGCGCCGCGAGGAAGAACAGCGCCCGCACACGGCGATAGAGATTGGTGCATCCGCGCCGGTAGCGGTCGAGCGCCTCGGCCTCGGCGAGGAGTGCCGCCGCGTCGAGGCCCAGGCAGGCTTCGTCGATCGACCGGTCGCGGAGCGCCGAGTGGTCCGACTCGATGATCGCGACGAGGCTGCTCATGACGCCTGCGGCTGACGAGCGAGGAGCTCGACGATGCGGGCCAGGACGTCGGCGCGGTCTCGACCAGCCAGGGCGAGCGCCAGCTGCGCCGTGAGGACGCCGTAGGGAAGCCCGAGATCGTACCGCGTGCCGTCCACCTGGAGGGCGAGGTAGCGCTCCTGCCGGGCGAGTCTGCCGAGGGCACCCGACAGCGTCCGCCGCCCGTCGGCATCGGCCTCCGCCAAGAGCGAGAAGACCGACGGCGTCAGGACGTGCATGCCGAAATAGCAGAGATAATGGCCGGCACGGAGACCGGGCACCACGAGCTCCTGCTCGGCCCGGGTCGGCGTCGGCTTCTCGAGCACGGTGTCGATCTCGTAGAGCCGGTCGGATCCGGCGACGCGGCGGCCGCCGACGGCGCCGAACCAGGGGAGCATGCTCTCGCGGGTCGGCTGTACCGCCGACATCGCGCACTCCTCCCGGCAGGCGGCCTCCACGAGTTGCCGTGCGCAGCGGGCCTCGACGTCGCTGACGTAGAGATGGTCACCGACGAAGTGCAGGAACGGCTCGTCGCCCACGAAGTCACGGGCCAGGAGCACCGCGGCGCCGTACCCTTCGGGACGCTCCTGACGGATCAACTCGAGCCGTCCGGGACGGCGGTCGATGGCGGCCTGGAAAGCGGCTTCGTCGCCAGGGCGGACGACGACGGCGATCTCGTCGGCGCCGGCGTCGATCGCCTCGTCGACGATGATCCCCAGCGCCGAACGCACCTCGCCGTCGCGGTCGACCAATCGCTGCAGCGGGTGATCCTGCCGGGCGCTTCCCGCGGCAGTGATCACGGCTCGGCGGAGATTCATGGCGCGTTCCGGACGGAGGAGAAGTTCGGTGAAGCATGCCCCATGGTTGACGGCGACGCAAGGATCGCCGCCGAGCCGGCCGGTCGGCCCGCGCCGTAGAGCTCGGCGAGATGGCGTGCGGCGATCCGCTCCCACGAATACTCCCGCCGCACCCAGCGGCTCCCCGCCTCGCCGCGGCCGGCGAGATCGTCCGCGTCGAGCGCCGTCGCCGTGGCGATCGCACCGGCGAGCGACCCGACATCGGGGGGGACGCTCCAGCCGCAGCCCCGTGCCTCGACCTCCGCCCAGGGCGCCGCCGTGGTGACGATCGCCGGCACGCCCGCCGCGAGCGCCTCGCCGACGACCAGCGCGAACGCCTCGGACCGGGACGGAAGGATGAACAGGTCGAGCCGCGCGAAGTGCGTTCCCAGGTCCTCGAGGGCCACCGCACCACCGAAATCGACGGCGCCGTCGATGCCCAGACGGCGGGCCTCGGCGCCGAGGGCCTCCCGGATCTCGGCGGTGCCCGGCCCGTCGATGCGCAGCCTCCACCCGGGCGGCGCCGCCCGGTGCCATGCCTGGAGCAGGCCGTCGAGATTCTTGATCGGAAGGAGCCTCCCGAGGTACCCCGCGAGGCGAGGCGCTCCGACGCCGCGCGTGCGGGGGACGGCGGCCGGCGGCGTCACCCCCAGCGGCACGAGCACGGGCCGGCAGCCGGGCAGGAGGGCGACGAGATCGCTTCCCTCCTCGGGGCTGGTGACGTGGAGCGTGTCGGCTCCGGCGAGCTGCCCGCGCAACGACGCCTGCCATACCAGCGTCTTCCGCCAGCGGCTCTTTCGCAGCGCTTCCCGGCGCAGCATGCCGTGCGGCGAGACCACGAGCCAGGCCCCCTCCTCGCGCGCGGCGGCCGCCGCCGCCGCGACCGGCGCCACCCACACGCCGTGGAGATGGACGACGAGCCGCCGCCCTTCGCGCCGCGCCGCACGCGCCAGATCGCGCACGGTCGCCCGCATCCGCCGCGCCGCGCGCCACTGCCCGGCGAGCGACCAGGGCTCGTGGATCGCACGCACGTCGACTCCGTGCTCCCGCGCGGCGACCACCGCCGCGGCCAGCGTCCCGGCGTGTTGGCCCGTCACGGCGACGTCGATCCCCGCCGCGGCGAGCGCTCCGGCCAGTTGCCCGGCGCACACGGGAATGCCGCCGTCGTCGTCGAGCGTGCTCGACACCAGGAGCACGCGCGGGGGCGGCTCGACGGCCGCTCCGCGCCGATCCGGCGCGTCGTGTCCCGCGGTGCCGGAGGTCATGGTGTCCCTCCGATCGTCGTCAGGAACGTCGCCACGGCGGCGGCGACGCCGTGCCGCGCGGCGACCTCGTGCGCGGCGACGCGGCGGGCGCCGTCGACCCTCCCCTCGGTGATCGCCCCGCGCAGCGCCGCCGTGAGGGCCGCGACGTCGCCCGCGCGCACCACCACACCCGCGGCCGGGGCGTCGATCAGGTCGGCCGCTCCGCACGCATCGGAGCAGATCACCGGCGTGCCGGCGACGAGTGCTTCGTTCACGAGCATCGCCCAGCCGTCGTGACGGCTCGGCACCACCACTCTGTCGGCGGCGGCGATCTCGGCTCGTAGTTCGGCGTTGGGGACGGGGCAGGGGAGGCGAAGGCGTGTGGCGACCGAACGCGACGCCCGCTCGAGTCGGCGCCGCCACGGACCCTCCCCGCGGATCGTGCATTCCCATCCCTCCGCGGGCAGGCCGGCGAGCGCCTCGACGAGGAGATCGAATCCCTTGCGGCGGATGAACTGCCCCGCGGCGAGGAACCGCACCGGCCCTCCGGCCTCGGTCTGCGGAGGCGCCGGTGGCCAGGGCCGCTCGGGCACCGGAAGGAAATACCCGAAGGGGACGATCTTCTCCGTCGGGAATCCGGTGGCCTCGAAGAAGCGGCGGCCGACGGCCCCCATCACGAGGGCGAACTCCAGTCGTGGAGCGTACCGGCGCACGAGCCACCGGCCGCGGAGCCGCTTGATCCATCCGGTCGCGGGACGCTGTTCGGGGGCCTCGGAGATCATCGCCAGCCGGGCCGCCGAGGGCACGAGGCGCCGGAAGGCTCGCCACACGATCGCGTGCGAGAAGAAACCGGAGAAGAGGTGGAGCGTGTCGGGGCCGTCGTGCCGGAGGGTGCGTTCGAACGCCTCCGGCTGCGAGGCGTCGACGACGCGAACGCGATCGTGGACGACCGGGGGCCATCCCATCGCGATCCTCTCCTCGGGCAGGCCACGTTCGGCGGCGAGCGTCACCTCGCCGGGGAAGGCCGCGGCGAGGGCCTCGAGGAAGTCGCGCTGGTGGGGGCTGACGATCGGCTGCCAGAAGACCAGCCGCCGCGGCAGCGGGAGTCGCGAGGCGCTCATGCCCGTCCTCCGTCCCGCGGACGGCCGAGCGCCGATGCGAGCCTCTCGACGCACGCGTCCCACGTGCGGCCCGCCGCCCGCTCCCGCCCGAGGCGCGAAAGTTCGGCGCGGACTCCTGGCGAGTCGCGGATCTCCTCCACCGCATCGACGACGTCGCCGGGGCGGTCCTCGTCGACGTACCGGGCGGCATCCCCGGCCGTCTCCGGTACCGCGGTGAGCCGGCAGGCGATCACCGGCAGGCCGGCGGCCATCGCCTCGAGGGCCACCATGCCGAACGACTCGACGTTGGGGAGGTAGAGCAGCGCCAGATACCCCGGCATCATCGCGGCGAGCGCCCCGGGTTGCCGGTAGCCGAGGCGGCGGACGTTCGGACGGGTGTCGCAGGCCGCGACGGCGGCCGCGTCGTCGAGGGTGCCGACGACGTCGATCGTCATGCCGGGGCGGCGTCTGGCCAATTCGTCCGCGCACGCGAGCACGCGTTCGCCGCCGTCCCACGCGTTGAGCCCCCCCACCACGAGCAGCCGGTCCGGATCGTGGACCGGGCCGGGGACGGCGCCGGCGGCGAAGAAGCCATCGTCGACCCCGTTGCCCACGACCACCGAGCGCGAGGGATCGAGGCCGAAGGAGTCGACGAGGAACCGCTCGAGATAGCGGCTGACGGGAAGGACCAGGTCGGCGCTCCGGCAGACGCGCTCGAAGAACCGGCTCATCCGCATCCGTTCGAATCTCGCCCACGCGCCGTGGAAACGCGGATAGGAGGGCTCGAAATAGGTCGCGCCGTGGATGGTGACCGCCGTCCGCGCCCGCCCGCCCGGGGCCCACAGCTCCTGCGGAGACCACACCCAGTCGATGCCCGGGCACCAGCGGTCGATCCCCGGCACGTCGCTCACCGACCACCACAGGCGCCCGGCGCGGTTGGACAACGGGAGCGCCCGGACCGGCAGCCCGCGGAGGCTGCTCTCCGACGGGAGCCGCCCGCCGGGGAGCTGGCCGCGCGGCGCCACGACGGTGACCTCGAAACCGGGGACGCGGGCGAGTCCGTGCGTCATCCGCGCGATGTGTTTGTCCACGCCGGTGGGACGGCGCGTCGTGTAGCGGACGTCGACGTGGGCGGCGACGCGAACGGAGGGCATGGTGGGAACGCGGGGCGATTGCGTCACTCGAACAGCCTCGCCACCCGGCCGGGAACGCCGTACGCGAGCGAGTCGGGGGGCACGTCGGCAAGCGCGCAGGAGTTGGCGGCCACCTTGCTGCGGTCGCCGACGCGGCGACCGGGGCCGACCGAGGCGTGGAGCCCGAGAAAGGCGTCGTCTCCGACGCGGGCATGGCCGGCGAGCGTCGCGTAGGGGGAGAGGACGGCGTAGGCCCCGACGACGGCGTCGTGCGCCACCGACGCATGGTAGTTGAGGAGGCCGAAGGGGCCGATCTCCGCGGAGTCGCTGACGATCGCGCCGGGGCAGACGACCGCCCCCGGGGCGACGCGGGCGCTGGGCACCACGATCGCGGAGGGATGGATCAGGGTCAGGAAACGGGCCCCGCGTGCCAGAAGGGACTCCGCGACGCGGCGGCGGACGTGCGGAATCCCGATCGCGAGCACGAACGACTCGTCGGCGCGCGGCGCGTGGGTGGCCGGGTCGCCGAGGACGGGAAGTTCGTCGGTGCCGAGCGAAGCGTCGGCATCGAGGTAGCCGACGACACGCGCGGGGGAGCCGGCCAGGGCATCGCGGGCCCACCACCGCACTTCGCGGCCGAAGCCCCCCGCGCCGACCACCAGCACGCGGCCGGGCGTTTCATCGACGGAGGGGTGGCGCATCGGGACACCGGAGGGGATCGGCGGACGGCTGCCGATCGATTCTACCCTGTCGGTGCCGGCGCCCCCTGGCACCCGCCGTCACGGGGCCCGGCGCCGCCGGTCAGGTGGCGCCGCCGCCGTCGACGGTGAGCGTCGCCCCGGTGAGGAACGCCGCCCCGGGTCCGGTGAGGAAGTCGATGGCGCCGACGACGTCCTCCGGCGCGCCCAGCCGGCCCAGCGGCGTGCGCCGCACGATCCGGGCACGGTCCTCCTCGGGCAGCGTCGCGGAGAGGTCGGTGGCGAGGAACCCCGGGGCGACGGCGTTGACGCGGATGCCGCGCGGCCCCAGTTCGCGGGCCAGGCTCCTCGCGAAGCCCTCGAGCCCCGCCTTCGTGGCCGCGTAGACCGCCAACCCCGGGCTGCCGCGCGCGGCCACGATGCTCGACACCACCACGACCGACGGGGCGCCGGGCGGCGGGGCGTGTGCCGCCTGCCGCGCGAGGAACACGCGGACGCATTCGCGCACCAGCACGATCGAGCCCTCGAGATTCACCGCGAGCATCCGCCGGATGTCGGCGTCGGTCATCGTGGCGAGCACGCCTTCGGCCGCGACCGCGGCATTGGCGATGCAGTGGTCGATCCCACCCCAGGCCTCGACGACCGCGGCGACGAAATCGCGAAGCGCCGCGCCGTCGGCGGCGTCGAGGCGCCGGTGGAGGAGGCGGCCGGGGTGGCGTGCGGCGAGCTCGTCGATCTCCGCCGAACCCTGCCGCGAGAACGTGGCCACCCGATCCCCGCGGGCGAGGAGACGCGCCACCGTCGTCAGCCCCAGGCCCCGCGAGCCCCCCGAGACCACGCTCGTGGCCGGCACGACGGCACTGGGATCGGGAGACGGACGGGTCATGGCGTGGAGCCCCCGGGGCGGCGAGCGTCAGGTGCCGACGGGCCGGCGCGTGACTTTGCCCGAGGGATTGGTGAAGAGCTTGCGAGTGAAGTCGAGGATCCGGGGCACGGCGTGCGGCTCCAGCCGCTCACGGCAGGCGGCCAGCGCCTCGGCCCGCACGCCCTCCGGCGTGCTCCCGGACGGGAGCGGATCGGCCGGGACGATCTGCGCCGCCACGATCTCGCCGGTGATGGCGTTGGGCAGGCCGTAGGCGCGGGCGTCGGCCACCCCCGGGACGCCGCGGAGAACCTCCTCGACGCGCTTCGGGAAGACCTTCGCGCCGCCGACCACGATCACGTCGCCGCGGCGGCCGGCGAACTCGTAGCGGTCGCCGCGGCGCTCGACCAGGTCCCCGGTGGCCACCTCGGCGGTGTCGCGGGAGAGCTGCACGATCAGCTCGCCGTCGCGGCGGGTGGAGAGTCGCACGCCCCCCGGCAGCGCCCGGCCGATCCACTCGGCGGGGAACCCGGCCCTTCCGTCGCCGACCCGGAACACCTCGCCGAGCTCGGTGGTGGCGTAGACGTGCGTGACACGCGCCGCGGGAAAGAGGGTCTTGGTCTGCTCGAGGAGCTGGGCGTCGGCCACCTCTCCGCCGAGCGTGATCCGGTCGAGACGCATCCCCGACACGATCTCCCGGTCGCCCGCGGCGATGACCCGTCGCAGCAGGGTGGGGGTGGCGGGGAGGATCGACACCTGCTCCTCCACCACGGCCCGGGCGACCCGGTCCGGATCGCGCGACTCGGGGACCACCGCCCGGCCTCCCGTGAGCAGCGCCTGCAGCCACACCTGCGAGCCGGCCCAGCGCGTGGCGTCGTAGACGAGCAGCCAGCCGCGGCCGTGCCATTGCTCCGCCAGCCGGGCCGCCGCCAGGAGCGAATCCCACGAGTGGTCGACGAGCTTCGGGGGGCCGCTGGTTCCCGAGGTGGCAACCACCACCCGGGCGGCGACCGGATCGCCGGGCCCCGTGGCCCGCACCGGGGCCGCCGGCACGACGAGGTCGTCGCCGACTTCCACCCAGCCGCGGAGCTCCCCCACCAGATCGCGCGAGTCGTCGGCGACCAGGGCCAAAGGCACGCAATGGCGCCCGCAGGCCGCGACGATCGCCACCAGACCCGAGAGTGTCCTGGCGCGCGCGACGACTCCCGGAGGCGCGGCGGCGACGAGCCGTTCGCCGAGCGCGGCGACCGCATCGGCGAGCGCCCCGTAGGTGGTCACGGCACGTTGCGGGCCCCCGGCGCCGGAAACGATGGCCGCCCGCTCCCGATCGACGGCGGCGACGGCGTCGATCGAGGCCGCCAGGCGGGCCGGGGCCGTGACGGACGAGACGGGCGGCACGGGGTTCATGGCGCGATGTCCCGGTGACTCGGGGAGGATCGATCAGGGCCCGCCGTTCCGGGGGCCGGTGGCCGGCAGCACCCGGGCGTAGGCGGCGACGAGTTGTTCGACGGTTCGCACCGGCCCCTGCCCGCCGCCGGCAGGATCGCGGAAAGGATCCACGCCCAGCGAGCGTTCCAGGAGGACCACGATCTGCGCGAGGTCGAGCGAATCGAGACCGAGGTCGGCGCCGAGCAACGCCCCGGGCGCCACGTCGCGCGGCGGCCGCGCGGTGTCGCGGTAGACGGCGTCGATCGCCGCGCGGACTGCGGCGAGCACGTCGGTCGTGGTCGGCCCGTCGCGATTCGGTGCGGTCACGGATCGAATTCCTCCATCGTCGCAGAACCGCGTCCGGCGATGCCGCGGCCCGACACGGCCTGCCAGACGACGACGCCGACCGTGGCGGCCAGGATTCCCAGGTCGACGAACACCGCGTACCAGCGACGCGTCGCTTCGACGTAGCGGGCGTCCAGCTCCAGACGCTCGGGCCAGCCGAGGCCGTTGCGGCCGCTGACCTGCGCGAGCCCGGTGAGTCCCGGAAGGACGTCGAGCCGGGTCGCCTGACGGGGATTGTAACGGGGGACGTATCTCAGGGGGAGCGGCCGGGGGCCGACGAGGCTCATGTCGCCGACGAGCACGCTGGCCAGCTGCGGCAATTCGTCGAGGCTCGTGCGGCGCAGGAAGCGGCCGAAGCGCCCGAGACGCGCGGCGTCGGGCAGGGGGTTCCCCGCGGCGTCGCGGTCGTCGCGCATCGAGCGGAACTTCCCCACCACGATCGGTCGGCCGCCGCGTCCGGCGCGGGTGTCGAAATAGAAGGCCGGCGTGCCGAGCACCGTGACCACCGCCGCCCAGACCACGAGCAGCACCGGCAGGAGGAGGAAGAGGAGGACCGCGGCGGCCGTGGCGTCGAGGGCCCGCTTCACCCAACGCACGTAGAAGGAGGGCCTCGCGGACTCACGGTGGACGCCGCCGGCCCCGCCCGTCACGGGCGTGCTCCCGCTCCGGCCACGTCCCGGATCGTGGCACACACCCGGCCGATCACCTCCTCGTCGACTTGACGGCCGATCGGCAGCGAGAGGCTGCGGGCGGCGAGCCGGTCGGTGACCTCGAGCGCCGCCAGCCCGTCGTGGGCGGCCGCGTAGGCACGCTGGCGGTGGCAGGGGGGATCGTAGTAGGCGCGTGTGTCGATGCCCCGTCCGTCGAGCGCCGCACGAACCGCCTCCCGATCGGCGCCGAAGGCGTGCGGATCGATGGTGATCGAGAAGTCCTTGTGGCTCGACTCGTTCCCGGTGGCCTCATGGACGAAGCCGATCCCCGCGATTCCCTCGAGCCCCCGCCGGTAACCGGAGGCGATCGCCCGCCGGGATGCGGCGATGCGGCCGAGGCTCCCCAGCCCGACCCACGCGGTCGCCGCACAGGTCTCGGGCATCCGGCCGTTGATGCCGGCGAAGCGGGAGTCGTAGGAGCCGTCGTTGCCGTACTCGCGCCCCACGCGCACCGCTTCCGCCAGGCAGTCGTGGTCGGTCGCCACGATCCCCCCTTCGCCGGCGACGAGCAGCTTCGTGGGAGAGAGGCTGAAGACCTGCGCCGTCGCCCCCGGCCCCACGGGGCGCCCCCCCTGGCGGGCGCCGAATCCGTGCGCCGCGTCGATGACCAGCGGCAGGCCGTGCGATCGCGCCAGCGCCCGCAGCCCGGCGACGTCGCAGGGATTGCCGAAGTTGTGGCAGGCCGCGATCGCGGCGGTGCGCGGGCCGATCGCCGGAGCGACCAGCGCCACGTCGACGTTCGTCGTCGCCTCGTCGACGTCGACGAAGCGGGGACGGAGCCCGTTCCACTCCAGCGCCGCAGGCGCCGCGAGGAACGTGAAGCTCGGCAGGATCACCTCGTCCCCGCCGGCCATCCGCCGCATCCCACCGACGTCGCATCCGGCGTCGGGGCAGCGGCCGGCGAGGAGCCGCAGCGCCTTGTGGACGAGCAGCAGCCCCACGGTGCAACTGCTCACCGCCACCGCGTGGCGGACGCCGAGATGCGCCGCCACCGACTCCTCGAGGCGCCGCAGGTAGGGGCCCTTGGTGAGCTGGCCGGTGGCGACGATCGCCTCGACGTGCGGGCGGAGCGCGTCGAGATCGGGGAGATCGGGGCGCACGAAGGGAACCCGTGCCGAGCCGGGGCCGCCGTCGCTCGCGCCGGGGTGTGTCGCCATGTCGTCCTCGTGGCCTGCTCGATCGCGCGGGCCGCGCGGCGCGGTCCGATGACGACCCATTCTAGCCGCCGCCACCCTCCGGGGGCACGGTTCGGGCGGCCTCCGCTCCCGTGGAGGGCGCGGGCACGTACTCCGGAACGAGCCGCGCGAGGACGGCGCGGATCTCGTCGGGCGGGAGATCGACCGCGCCGCGCAGCTCGGCAAGCAACCGCTGGACCGCCTCCTCGTCCTCGGCCGGTCCGATGACGCACGTCACCTTCGGGTGGGCGGTCTGCAGGCGGCGCTCGCCGGGGAACGTGAGCTCCTCGTAGAGCTTCTCTCCGGGCCGGAGGCCGGTGTAGACGATGCCGATGTCCGCCTCGGTCCGGCCGGAGAGCGCGATCACGTCGCGGGCCAGATCGACGATTCGCACCCGGCTCCCCATGTCGAGGACGAACGTCTCACCCCCCCGCCCCATGGCCGCCGCCTGGATCACCAACTGCGCCGCCTCGGGGATCATCATGAAGAAGCGCGTGATGTCGGGGTGGGTGACGGTCACCGGGCCGCCCCGGCGGATCTGCTCCTCGAACGTCGGCACCACGCTGCCGTTGCTCCCCAGCACGTTGCCGAAGCGGACGATGACGAACGTCGTCCTGGCTCGCGAGGCGAAGGCCCGCACGGCACGCTCCGCCACCAGTTTGGTGCACCCCATGACGCTGGTGGGGTTCACCGCCTTGTCGGTCGAGATCATCACGAACGTGCCGACCCCGGCCTCCTCGGCGAGGCGGGCCAGCAGCGCCGTGGCGAGGCAGTTGTTCTTGATCGCCTCCGCGGGGCTCGCCTCCATCAGCGGCACGTGCTTGTGCGCCGCGGCGTGGAAGACGATCGCCGGCCGGAACTCGGCGAGCAGCCGGCGCATCGTGATCTCGTCGGCGATGTCGGCCACGCGCACGACGAGATCCCGACTGCCGTCCTGGCGGTCGAGATCCTGCTCGAGGTGGAACAGGGCGTTCTCCCCGTGATCGACCACGACCACCCGCGCGGGGCCGAAGCGCAGCACCTGCCGGCAGAGCTCCGAGCCGATCGAACCGCCACCACCGGTGACGAGGATCACGCGTCCCGCCACGAGCTCCCTGATGGCCTCGTCGTCGAGGGAAATCGGTTCCCGGCGGAGAAGATCGCGCAGTTCCACCGGCCGGAGCTGCGTCGGCGCCACGGAGGAATCGCCAGGGGAGAGCAGATCGTCGATCGAAGGAATGACCCGCACGGCGACGCCCGCGGCCGCGGCGTCGGAGAGGAGCCTGCGCAGGTCCGCTCCCGTCACCGCGCCCGACGCGACGATCGCCTCGTCGACCGGAAAGCGGGCGAGGATCGACGGCAGTTCCGCCACCGTCCCCAGGACGGGGATCCCGGCGACGCGTCTGCCCCGGAGGAGCACGTTGGCATCCACGAACCCGGGGATGGCGTAGGGTCGCGAGGCGTTGGAGAGGAGGTTGCGGGCCACGACCTCCCCGTCCGGACCGGCTCCGACGACGAGGGCCAGTCGGACGTCACGTCGGGCGAAGAGCGGACGCAACTCCTCGCGGATGGTGCGTGGCAAGGCCCGGATCGCCCCCACGAGGATGATGCTCGCCGCCCAGTCGATGAGGAGGACGCTCCGCGGGAGGCGGGCCGCGCCGGCGCCCCATCCGAGGGTCTCTCGCACCAGTTCGGCGGCGAACAGCGCCAGTGCCGCGAGCGTGGTGGTGAACACGAGACGGCCGACGTCGGCGAACGCCACCGGACCGAACAACCAGGAGAACTGCCCCTGGGCGAGGAACACCGCGGTCTTCACCGCCACCACCCACCAGACGGTGGCCTGGAACATGGCGAGCATCGACGCATCGACGTGGAAGTCGAAGCGGGTGAGGAACGACACGAACCAGGAGACCGTGAAGACGGCGGCGTGGGCGGCGGCCATCGCAGCCAGGTGGACGCCGATCAGCGCCATATCCGGCCCCGTCGGGAGCCGTCGGCGCTCGTGTCCGGACCCGGTCGGAAGGGACGAAAGTTCCATGCGCCGCGGGGGTCCTGGTGCCGGAGCGTGCCCGACTCGGGCGACTTTGGCCGTTATCGGAGGATATACCCGATCCCCCTCGGGGGCGGAGGTGAAGCTTGCGACTGGGCCAGACTCGCCGGAACGAAACCGCCGCTCGATTCCTTCCACGCAGCCGACGGTGAAGGCCGGGGCACCCGGGCGATTCTTTCCCATTCCCCCTGGATCGCCGTCCTGCCGCCGCCGGCCGCACGGACGGAAAAACCGGCAAAGTTTGCCGCCGAACCCTGCCGATCATTCCGAGGACGAAGATTCTAACGGCTGGGAGGATCGACGCATGCCTTTCGCAGAAGAACGTGCCGAGACGGACGACCGCGCCCGTGAGGAAAGCCCCTCCCGACGGCCCGCAACCGGCATGATCGGCCCGTGCCTCCTGTTGGCCCTCGTGACGTGGTGCGCCACCGGCTGCAACATCTACGGCCGCCCCCAGCGGACCACCACGCAGCAGGTCGCCCTCAGCGCCCAGTGTGCGTCGGATCCGGCCACCATGCCGGCCAAGGAATTGGCGAAGATCACGCTTCCTCCCTACGTGATCGAGCCGCCGGACATCCTCCTCATCGACGCGCTGCGCGTGGTGCCCAAGCCCCCCTTCCGCATCCAGTCCTTCGACTCCCTGCAGGTCATCGTCGAGGGAACCCTCCTCGAGCAACCGATCAACGGGATCTACGTCGTCGAACCGGGCGGATTGCTCGACCTCGGCCCCTCCTACGGCAAGGTGCCGGTGGGGGGCAAGTCGCTCGACGAGGCCCAGGACGCGGTTTTCCGCCACCTCAAGCGCGTCCTCCGCGAGCCTCAAGTGTCCCTCACCCTGGCCCAGGCGGCGGGCCAGCAGCAGATCGCCGGCGAGCACCTCGTCGGCCCCGACGGCACGATCAACCTCGGCACCTACGGGAGCGTCTACGTCACCGGGATGACCCTCGACGAGGCCAAGGTGGCCGTCGAGAGCCAGCTCTCCAAGTACCTCGACGCCCCGCTCGTGAGCGTCGACGTCTTCAGTTACAACTCGAAGGTCTACTACGTGATCACCGAGGGTGCCGGCCAGGGTGACAACGTCGCCCGGTTCCCGGTCACCGGCAACGAGACGGTGCTCGATGCCGTCGCCCAGATCAACGGCCTCTCCAAGTTGTCGAGCAAGGAAATCTGGATCGCGCGGCCCGCGCCGTCCGGGATCGGCTGCGACCAGGTGCTCCCGGTCGACATCCAGTCGATCATGCGTGGAGGCGCCACCGCGACCAACTACCAGATCCTGCCCGGCGACCGCGTCTTCATCGCCCAGGACCCGTGGATCGCCTTCAACGGCATCATCGAGAAGGTCACCGCGCCCTTCGAGCAGATCATGGGTGTCTCGCTGCTCGGCGTGCAGACCGTGCAGACCTTCAACCGTCTCCCCTACGGCTTCAATCCCAACGGCGGGTTCTGCTGGGTGGCACGGGAAGTGTACGGCGATGCGGACCCCCGCTGGCTGCTGTTCCGGGCGTGGTTGCTGACCGAGGCCCCGAGCTGGCTGCGTGAGGCCTACGGCACCCACGGCGAGGCGTTCGCCGCCTGGATCCACGACAAGCCGGTCATGAAGGCCGTCGTCCGCACCGCGATGGACGCCGTGCTCACCCTCCGAGGGGCCGCCATCGCCGCCAAGTGGGGGATCGATCTCGAGGGCATCGAGGGATTCGAGGCTGGCCAGCCGTGACGGGCCGGGCGTTCCGGCGGTCGTCGCGGAACGCGATGGCGTCGGCGGGTATGATGACATTGACCGACAGGGCGAGCCCCAGAGGAGCAAGGACATGACCGTTTCAGTGTCGTACCGAGCGGGCCGATTTTCCCTCTGGATGGGGGCGGTGTGCATCGCCGCGGGATTCGTTTCAGCCACCGCCGAAGGCCAGGGCCAGATGCCCTTCTCCGACTACCAGGGACGGCGCGGCCTGAGCCCTTACACGGCGCTCGGCTTCCAGGGAGACAATCCGCTCACCGGTGCCACGCTTGGCGCCTACCAAAACGTCATCCGTCCGCAACAACTGCAGGCCGCCCAGCTCCGTCAATCGCAGTTGCAGGGCCGGCAGCTGAACCAGATGCAGGGCCAGGTGAGGTCCATGCAACGCAGCGCGGCACGGCCGGCGACCGACACCATCCGGGCGACGGGCCACAGCGCCACGTTCCTGAACACGTCGCACTATTATCCCTCGGCGCGGTAGGGCGGGTTCGTCCGATGGGCATCGGACCTCACCGGGACTTCCGCGTCGGGCGAGCTGCGGGGCGCGGCCCGGAAGGGACGAGGCTTTCCGCTCCGCTCGCCGTCGGCCTGCTCCTGACGCTGCTTTGGGTCTGGAGTCCGCCGATCGGGGTCGATTCCCGGGCCCGCGGCGACGACCCCCGCGCGACGGAACCGCGTCCGGGAGCGAGCCTGGTCCGTCCCGACGGCAGGATTCCGACCGGCGCCGCTCTGGCGGACGCCCGAGCCGAGTTCCGCAGACGGCACGGCCGAACCACGACGCGCGTGCAGACGGCCACCGCCGCCGTCGCCGGCGCCGAGAGCCTCCTCGACGAAGCGATCGGCGAGCCGTCGGCGACGGTGCGCTGGGTCCTCTTCGACGAGGCACGGAAGCTGGGCGTCGCGGCAGGCAACGCGGGAATCGTCGGCCGTGCGATCCGGCTGGCTTCGGCGGAGTTCGACTTCGACGAGCTCGCCCTCGAACTCGGTTCGCTGCGCGAGATTCCCCTCCGCGCCCTGCCGCCCGCGCGGGCGGCGGAATTGGCACGGGCCGCGGAAGCCGTCGCCACCCGCGCGGAGAGCGACGGGCGCGACCGGATGGTCCTCGACTCCCTGGCACTGGCGGTGCGTGCCTGGCAGGCCGCCGGCGACGGCGTGACGGCCAGGTTGGCGGCCGAGCGGCATGACCGCAAGGTGGCCCAGGTGGGCGATCGATCTCCCCCCCGCCCGGGAGGCGGCCCCGGCGGCGGAGCGCGGACGCCGTTCCGCGGCGACGGCGGCGAGAAGCGGGGGCCGTGACGGGGCCGTTCCGGCACCGCCCTCTTCAGTCGTCGAAGGGGCGGCGGGTGCCGTTGGGCCGGGGGGGAGCCGGCACGGGACGAGCCGGGCCCGCTTCCGGGGCGGGAGCATCGCCGTCGTCGATCGTCTGCCGCTCGCGCCAGGGCTTGCCGGCCTCGTAACTGGCAAGCTCGCTTCGCAACTGGGAGCGGACGTCGTCCTCCTCCTCGGCGCCTTCGACGGCCCGGCGGCTGAAGACCTTCGCTTGCTCGAAATCGCCCGACTCGGCGTGTGCGGCGGCCAGCGTGCTGACGATGTGCGGTTTCTTCCATTCCGAGAGCTCACACGCCTTCGTGGCCAGCTCCACCGCCCGCTTCCCGTCACGGATCGAATCCTCCGGGCTCGTCGCCAGCAACCAGGCCAGATTGTTGAGGACGCCCTCGTCTTCCGGCTCGGCCTCGACGGCCTTCTCCAGGTCGGCGATCGCGGCGGCGTGATCGCCCACGGAGATCTCCGCATCGCTGCGGCCGCGACGGGCCACGAACAGGGAGGGATCGATCTCGAGCGCCCGGCTGAAGCGCCGGATGGCCTCGCGCGGCTGCTTGTCGGCGAGGTACAACAGCGCCAACTGGGAGACGAGAACCGCGTCGTCCGGCTGCTGCCGGGCGAGCCGGCGGAAGTCCCCGATCGCCGCGGCGTAGTCGCCCCGATCGGCGGCCAGCAGGCCGCGCATCTCCAGGGCCGCGGCGTGCTCCGGCTGGCGGCCCAGGACCCGTTCCACGTCGGCGCGGGCGGCGTCGCCGTCCCCGCCCATCTGATGCAGGCGTGCGCGGAGCACCAAGGCCTCGGCCGCGTCGGGCACGAGGCCGATCGCCTTGTCGAGGTCGGCGAGGGCCCGATCGCGGTCACCCAGCGACGCGAGCAACCTTCCCCGCTGGAAGAGGACGTCGGCGGAATCGGGCGCCAATTCCAGCGCCGCGTCGAACGTCGCCTTGGCCTCGTCGGTGCGCTTGCCGACGAGGAGCGCGAGCCCGCGCATCTCACGGAGGCGCACGTCGTCGGGCTCCTCCTCGATCGCCACGTCGATGTCGGCGAGGGCCCCGTCGACGTCCCCTTCCGTCATCAGGAACATCCCCCTGGTGCGGCGGATCTCGACGTCGCGTGGGGCCAACTCCACCGCCTTGTCGTATTGGGCGCGCCGTTCCGCGGCGTCGTCGGCGAGATTGCCGAGCACGATCCGGGCTTGGGCGGTCTGGAGCGGATCGTCGCCGCCGAGCTCCACCGCGCGGTTCGCCGCGGCCACGGCCCGCTTCCGATCGCCGCCGGGAAGCGACTCGAGCCGGGCGATCATCACGTGCCCCACGGCGAGGCCGTCGTCACGCTGCAACGCCTCCCCCAGGTCGCGCAGTGCATACGCCCTGAGTCGCTCCCACTGCCGCGCCGCCTCCCCACCGGAGAACAGCGCGTCGGTGATCATCGCCGCGCGATCGACGAGGGTGCCGGTGTAGAGATCGTTGGCGAACTTCCTCGAGTTGTCGTCCAGGCCCTTGCGCAACGCCGACCGCACCAGTTCCAGGACCTTCTCGAAGTCGTCCAGGGAGCCGATGCCGAGCTTGGCGTCGACCGCGGCGTCGAGGTCCGCCTGCCCGGCAGCGGCGTCGGCCACCGCCGGCTCGTCCGCCACGGCCACCCGCGGCACGGGCGCGACCGACGTCCCGAGAGCGAGGGCCGCCAGCAGGGCGACGGGGGCGGGGAGTCGATCGCCCCGGCGGGGGCGGGAAACGCCGTCTCTTTTCAGCGCGGTCACGACCTCTCTCCTCTCGATCGATCGGTTCGTTCGGGAAGCCCCGTCGCGGGACCGGATACCGTGCCCGTCGGTGTGGATCGGGTCGACCCCGACCGTCCAGTATGGGGCGGGCGGCGGTCGGCGCACCAGTGGAATCCCGGGCCCCTCTCGGCCCGGCCGCATGGCGTGGCGGCCGGACGCGTGCCACGGCGACCGGCGACACTCACAACGGCGCCGGGAGGTCGCGCCGGCAGAAGAGGAAGCCGCCGACGACGTACGCAGCCAGGCCGATCCCCAGGAGCGTGGCGTCGTACACGGCCAGACGCGGCAGGCTCTCGGCGGTCGCGCCCACGAGCCGCTGCGGCTCGTAGGCCTCGAAGATCGACAGCCACGAGACCCATCCGAAGGAGGCGCTCATCCGCCCGACGAGCTTCGCCAGCAGCGAGAAGACGTAGAAGCCGCAGAGGATGCCGATCGTTCGCCAGCGGAAGGAATCCCCCGCCGAGACCAGCGCCGTCAGCCCCGCCATGCACACCATCAGGCCGAAGACGTTGGCGGCGGGGACGACGAAGCGCCAGGGCTCGACCTTCCCGGCCCACGGTCCGAAGGCCACCGCCCCGCACACCGACGCCGCCAGCACCGTGCACAACAGCGCCGCGGCACAGGTCGTGGCCACGGCCTGCGTGATCCACACCGCACGGCGCTCCACGGGTTGTGCGAGGATCATCTCCAGGGTCCCCCGCTCGAGCGGCCCCGACACCGCGTCGCTGCCGCGCGTGATGCCCCACACCGTCGCTCCCAGCACCACCACCGGATCGACGAACGCCAGCGCCACGCGACCGGCGTGCGTCGCCACCTCGGAGAAGGGAACCCCCGAGAGCTTCTGCCAATCCTGCGGGATCGCCTTGAGGAGCACGTCCTGGAAGGCGGGGATGGCGATCTGCGACGACAGCCAGACGTAGAGCCAGGGGAAGACGACCCACAGGGCGGCCATCGCCAGGAACAGCGCCCGCTGGTCGCCCCAGGTCTTCCTCCAGATGGCCCGGTTCCACATCGGATCACCCCTGGCGATGGTAGCGGTCGTAGACGCCGTCGAGCCCCACCGGATCGACGCGCACCTCGCCCAGCGGCAGGGTCGCCAGCCAGCCCAGCAGGGGAGCGAGGGAATCGGGCGCGTCGAGGACCACCTGCCCCTCGCGGTCGCGCGACACGGTGACGCGGTCGCGGAGCGCCTCGGGCAGCTCGCCGAGCGGTCCCTGGAGCCGGGCCGTGATCCGGTGGTGCCTGCGGAGATGCTCGATCGACTGTTCGTGGACGACGATGCCGCGCCGCAGGATCGCCACCCGGTCGCACGTCGCCTCCACCTCGGAGAGCACGTGCGACGAGAAGACGACGGTCCGGCCGGCGCGGCGGGACTCGCGCACCAGGTCGAGGACCTCGGCCCGCGCCGTGGGATCGAGGTTGGCGGTCGGCTCGTCGAGGATCACCAGCGCCGCGTCGATGGCCAGGACCACGGCGAGCGCCAGCTTCTGCCGCATCCCGGTGCTCATCCGCGCCACCTGCCGGCCGCAGTCGAGGTCGAGGCGCCGCGCGATCCGCACCGCGTCGGCGTGACGGCAGTCGGCGCGGAGGCCGGCGAAGAAGCGGAGCACCCCGTGGCCGTCCATGCGGCGGAAGAGCCGTGCCTCCCCGGGGAGATAGGCGGTCGCCGCCCGCACGGCGCGGGAATCGCGACGGATGTCGTGGCCGGCCACCCGCGCCGTCCCCGACGTGGGGTGGATGAAGCCGAGGAGGAGGCGGAGGAAGGTGGTCTTCCCCGCGCCGTTGGGCCCCAGGAGCCCGAACACCTCGCCCGAGCGCACGCCGAGGGAGCAGCTCTCGAGCGCCGTGAAGGCGCCGTATCGCTTCGTGAGCTGGTCCGATTCGACGAGCATGGCGGTCGGCGAGGGGTCAGGCTCGGAAGAGGATCGGGCCGAGCATCCGCGACAACTGGGGCAGGAGATGATAGCCGGCCAGCCCGAAGCCGATGAGGGCCACGACGCGGCGCACGATTCTGGCCGGCAGCCGGCTGGAAAGACGTACGCCGACCAGCCCCCCGGCCGCCGCGGCGACGGCCATCGTCGCCACGTGGGGCCACGAGACGAGCCCCGGGCCCACCGTCCCCCCCCAGGGCCCCGACACGAGACCGGCCGGCAGGCACGCCGCCAGGAGGAACACCGTCGCCGTGGTGCCGTTGACGGTCGTCGCCATCACGTTCTTCACGGCGTTCAAGCGGTGGATGTCGCCGAGACCGAGGCACCCGAGCACGGCGAGCATGAGGATGCCGATCCCGGCGCCGAAGTAGCCGCCGTACAGGGCGACCAGGAATTGCAGCACCCGGGCGACGACGACGGTCGTGGAGGTGGGCGAGGCGTCGGGCCGCGCACCCAGGCCGAGCGCGGCCAGGCGGGGTTGGAGCGAGAAGAGGATCGCGGCGGAGAGGATCAGCCAGGGCACCGCACGGGAGAACCACGCCGGGGGAAGGAGGAGGACCAGGAGCGTTCCGGCGACGGCGCCGGCGACGCTCACGGCGAGGAGGCCGCGCGTCCACTCCGGGAGCCCGTCGCGATGGCCACGCGAGGCCCATGCCGCCGCGAGGGCGCCGGGCCACAAGCCGAGGGTGCTCGTGGCGTTTGCGGTGACGTCGCTCGACGGGAGCGGGGGGAGGAGAAGGGCGAGCAGCGGGAAGGTGAGGATCGTGCCGCCGCCGGCGACCGAGTTGATCGCCCCGGCGACGAACGTCACCGCCGCCAGGAGGGCCATCCCCTCCCACCACTCGCGCGACGCCGCCAGGAGGATTCCCGACACGGCGGCGGGCATGAGGCCGCCGCTCATTTCGCCCTCTTGGCCGCGGGTCGTTTCCCCGCCGGCGGATCGGCGGCCGCCGGGCCCCCGGCCGGAGCCTTCGCCGCAGGGAGCTTCGCCGCCGGCGCCGCTTGCGGGACCGGCGGCGGTGCGGTTCCGCCGTCGACGAGGAGATAGCCGGCCCAGAAGAACGGATGCCGCAGGTCCGCCGGGAGCGAGTGGCCGACGACCCGGATCCTCCCCTCGAGCGCCGGATCGGGCTCTTCGGCCGTGACCAGATCGACGGCGCGGGCCCAGCTCGCGGCCGGCACGGCGGCGGGGGCGTCGAGGTCGCGGAACAACTCCGCCACCAGGTCGGTCGACGACTTCCCCCCGACGCGCCACCGGGACAACAGCGCCGTCCGCGCCCCCGCGGCCAGGAGGTCGGTGGCCGCCACGAACAATTCCTCACCGGGACGCGCCACCGGCTTCACGAGCCCGGCGGCCATCGGCGTCTGCATGCCCGGCAGCGCCACGCGCGCGGGGCGCTTGTGGGGCGACGCGAGCCAGTCCGCGAAGGTGCCTCCTCCCCGCCCGGCACGGTCGTGGCGGCCGAAGAGTCCGCGGGCGCCCACGGGGGCCTCGCCGGCGAGTTCGACCTCGTCGAGGACCACCACGCCGTCGCACAGCGCCGCCTCGAGCGCCGGCCGCGTCCCGCCGTGGCCGGGCGTCGGGGCGACCGCCAGCGGCAAGGTCCGCTCGAGCGACGCGGCCAGACGGCGTGCGGCCTCCACGACCGACTCCGGCTTCTCGCCGCGCGGCGCGTGTCCGGCGTGGATGCCGACGGGGGCAGCAGCCGCCGGCGCGTCAACGGGCGCCTGCGGGGCCCCCGCCACCGCCAGGGAACGCGTCGGGGCGTAGCGAATGCGGCAGACGTCGCGGAGCATCGGAGGAGCCTCCTGCGCGTCGTCCTCGGGCTCCGGATCGCGGGCCGAGCCTGCCGGGAGCAGCTCGAACGGCAAGTACCACAGCGCGCCGTCCGGCACGATCGCCAGCTCCTCGATCCCCTCGCCGAGCGTCACCTTCGAGTTCTCGAAAAGGAGCCGCTCGACCGCCGCCGCGCGGGCCCGCCACTCGGAGGCCGCGAGTCGGTCGGTGGGCACCGGCGCGTGCGGATCGAAGAGGCACAGCGCCCTGGCCAGATGCGAAAGCTCCCGGGCGAGCTCGGCCGTGGCGCGCACCTGCCAGGTGGCGACGCGCTCGCGCGTCTCGAGAACGCCGCGGAGCCCGGCCGCCGTCCAGCGGAAGGAGAGCAGCGCCTCGCCGGGAGCGAGGCGCGCACGGACGTCGGCCGGGGCGAGCCGCGGAGGGAAGTCGACCGCGATCGCCTCCCTCCCGGCGGCGAGGAGGTCGATGGCCGCGGCCCGTCGCGCCGAGTGGACGGCGAACTCGTCCCAGTCCTTCGCGTCGCCGGGCGGGCCGCCCCGCGGCTGGTCCTGCCCGACCGCGCCCGCGAGGACCGCGGAGAGCGCGGTGCGCAGACGCGTGTCCTCGGCGAGCAGCCGGGAGAGCCCCGGATGCCGGTCGAGGATGCCCTTCCGCACGGCGATCGCGTCACGGGGGAGTCGGACCGGATCGTGGCCGAGGAGGCGTTCCAGACCGATCCGCCGGCCGCCGGCGGGCTGCAGCGACATCCATCGGGCCCGCAGCGCCTGCTCGCCGGCCGCCAGCGCCGCGTCGGTGCCGCGGCGCAGCGCCACCAGCTCCCACGCCTCGAAGGCTTCGGGGCGCGGCGTCGTGACGGCCACCAGCGCCTCCACGGGATCGAAGACGAAATCGCGCGGGGCGGGGTCGCCGAGGAGGCGCGAGAAGAGGAGATCGGCCTGCCGGTCGGAGATGGCGTTCGTGCCGGCCATCACCTGCTCGAGGAGGCGCGCGGTTTGGAAGAGCCGGGGCGACCGGGGCCGCGCGCCGGCGAGCGCCTTGGAGAGGTCGGCATCGCCCGCGGCCGTGTCGCCCCCGGCGTAGGCGACCATCGCCGCGGCATGGGCCACGGCCACCCCGCAGGCCCCGCGCCCGGCGTCGCCCCGCAGGAGCCGGGCGTCGATCTCCGCCATGCGGGCGGCGGCCCCCTGGGGATTGCCCGCCGAGGCGAGCGTCTCGGCCTCGGCCGCCAACAGCGTCGCACGCAGCACCGGCAGTGTCCCTGCCGCCCATTCGCAAGCCCCCTTCACGCTCGCCGGCACCCCCGGCGATCCTGCCGCCTGGTGGGCCTCGTAAGCCAGCCGCAGCGCCTCCTCGAGGGCCCGCGAGTCGCCGAACTCGGCGGCGGCGTAGCTGGCCTCCTCGAACAGCCTCGCGGCGCCGACCGCGTCGTCCTTTTCCATCGCGATCCTGCCCGCCACGAGCAGCCCCCAGGCGGTGAGGGGGTGGTCGAGCTTCCCACCGAAGGCGACACCGCGATCGAGCAGCGGCAGGGCCTGGTCGAACCGTCCCTGTGACCATGCGGCGGTGCCGAGTGCGACGTCGATCCAGGCCTGGGACCAGTGTCCTGCCGGGGCGGGGCGCTTGGAGAGCGCGGTGTTGATCTCGTCGATGGCGGTGCCCTCGCCGGCGAGCGGCCCGAGGATCGTCCCGCGGCGGTAGAGCGCGATCACCAGCGCCTTCATGATCTCCTGGGGACGCAGAGGAACGTTGACCGGCGCGGAGAGGACGCCTCCCTGACGGAGCACCTGCTGCGGATCGCCCCCCCCCTGACGAATCGACATCGTGTCGGGGAGCGCCGCCGGCTTCGTGCCGCGGCCGCTGCGTCCCCAGGTGGCGACGCGGGGGCGCACGATCGGCTGGAGGGCCTGCGTGGGGAACTGCACCGCGAGGAGCCATTCGGCGTGGGCGGCACCGAGCAGGATCGCCTCGTCGTAGGCGGCGACGGCCTCGCGAAGCTGCCCGAGCTCCCATTGGGCCTCCCCCACCGTCGTGGCGGAGGGAATGGAATCGATCCACCGTTGATTGCCGGTGCGGACTCCGCCGGCGTAGCCCCGCGCGGCGGTGTCGAGCGCCGCCGAATACTCTCCCGCCGCGAGCGCCGAAAGCGCCGCGTCGTAGGCCAGGGTCGGAACGGTCTGGGCCCCGCGTGGCACGACCTGCGCCACGGCGCGGGTGCCCCCCAGGGGAGACTCGGTCCCGGCCACGGGGCCGAGCCCGACCAACGCCGCCACGACGGTGGCGGTGCGGATGGTCGTGGAGAACCGGGCCGCTGTGCGGGTCATTCCCGTGTTGTACACCGCGGGCGTGGCCTTCTCCGACCGGGATTCGGAGCTTCGCGTGGGGATCTGGGGGAAACGGGGAAAAAGGGAGTGACGGCCGTCGACACCGATTCGATCGGTCGTGACGGTTCGTCAAAGTTTGCCGCTTCCTCCGGCCGATACCAGTCGGGACCGCGGAGGCACGACGGCGCCCGGACCCGCGAGCCCGCCTCCGCCACAGGCTTTACCGACGTCTCGACCGAGGGATGAGAACCATGTTGCATTCGTCACTCGCTGCCACCCCCTCCAACCGCCTCGCCGGCCGGGCCCTCGTGCTGGCCTGCCTCGGCTGCGGTGGCCTGGCACTGACGGGCTGCCAGGTCGATGTCGGCGGGCAGACCCTGCCCAGCGCCTATTACCTGCAGGACGACATCCAGTACTTCCCGGCCGGCCCGGAGTTCAAGCTCTCGAAGGAGGCCGCGGCACTCAAGGCCGCGACGCCGGTCCCTGACGACGGCTGCCCCGACTGCCACTGAGCCTGCTCCCTCCCGCCGCCGGGGAAGCCCCGCTCGGACGGGCGATTCCACGCCTCTGGCTCCGTTCGCTTGCAGGCCCCAGCCGGGCGGC
Organism: uncultured Planctomycetaceae bacterium; assembly: GCA_963923225.1. Classification (GTDB taxonomy): domain Bacteria; phylum Planctomycetota; class Planctomycetia; order Pirellulales; family UBA1268; genus QWOP01. Next base: position 3,327 of record CAWUOA010000006.1, on the reverse strand, counting down.
TACACTCTCCGCCCGTGGGTCTTCGACCCAGAAGAAGCCTTATTACGGCTTTCTTCGTGGGTTCGACGCCCACCACGTGCCATCCCGATCGATGGCACCCTTCCCGGGCCATGGAGGGCGGTGCGCGGAACGATGGCGTATGACAGGGGACATCCTGATCGGCGAGCATCTCCGCACGCTGGACGACCGTTTCCGCCTCTCGCTGCCGCCCGAGTTCACGCGCGCCCTGCTGGCGGCGGGAAACGCCCTGGTTCTCGCCAAGGAGCGGCCGGGATGCCTCTCGCTCTGGCCGGCGGCGGCCTGGAAGCCGCGTCTGGATTCGGCGATCGAGGTGCTCCGCTCCAAGCTCGACGCCGGGATGCTCTCGCGGCGGACCGGGCAGGTTCAGGAGCTCGGCCGGCTCCTCTCCACCCGGCACCGGCAGGTGACGCTCGCCGGCAGGGACCGGCTGGTGGTGCCGGAGGGATTCCGGGAGTTCCTCGCGGTCGAGCCGGGGAGCGACCTGCTGGTGGTGGGGGCCGCGGTGTGCGTGGAACTCTGGCAGTCCGCCGCCTGGTCGACCTTCATCGCCGCCGAGATGCCGGGCTTCGGAGCCCGGCTGGACGAACTGACCGGCTGATCCCCGCGACGAGTCGTCGAGGGATCGATCGCATCGGCCATGCCCGGGTGAGAGGAACAGGTTGACCCTGTCGGTTTCATCCGGCCAGGATTCACGCCACGGACAGGACCCCACGTGCACGGATGCTGCCGAGGGCCCTCCCCGGGCATGGCCTTCTGTATGTCCCGCGTGCGAAGCCATCCCTGGCCTTCGCACGCTCCGCCGCCCGCGGGAACGCCGAGGGTTCCCGGCGGCGGCGAGGGCCGCGTCGTGCGGCCTGCCGTATGTCCCGCGTGCGAAGCCATCCCTGGCCTTCGCACGCTCCGCCGCCCGCGGGAACGCCGAGGGTTCCCGGCGGCGGCGAGGGCCGCGTCGTGCGGCCTGCCGTATGTCCCGCGTGCGAAGCCATCCCTGGCCTTCGCACGCTCCGCCGCCCGCCATCCCTGGCCTACGGCCGGGTGAAGCCTCGACCGCGGAGCCAGTCGACGAGCCGATGCGGCCAGTCCGAGGTGCCGGGGGACCCTTCGCGGCGGCGCAGGCCGTAGCCGTGGCCACCGCGCTCGTAGACATGCAACTCCGCCGGCACCTTCGCGTCGACCAGCGCCCCGTAAAGCGCGAGCGCCCCCTTCACCGGCGAGGCGGTGTCGTCGGCGGTCTGGGCGACGAACATCGGCGGGCTCGCGGCGTCGATCACCACCCCCGGCCACAGCCCCTTCCCCTCCTGGTCGAGGACGCGCCACGGATAGACGAGGATCGCACAGTCGGGCCGAGCCGACGCCCCCGTGTCGGCCCCCGGAAACGCGGGCTTCTTCGTGGCGGCGACCAGCGCCGTGTGCCCCCCGGCCGAGAAGCCCATCAGACCGATCCGCGTCGGATCGACGCCGTACTCGGCCGCGTGCTCGCGGACGAGTTGGACGGCGCGCTGCGCGTCCATCACCGGCCCGGCATCCGATTCGGGCATCTTCGCCGTGGGCACGCGGTAGAGGAGCGTGAAGGCGACGATGCCGTGGCCGCCGAGGAAGCGGCCGATCTCCGTCCCCTCGTGCTCGTCGGCGAGGATCGAGTAGCCGCCCCCCGGCAGGACGATCACCGCGGCACGCCCCGCCCCGTCCACGCGCGCCAGCGGCTGCGCGACGAGGCGCGGATCGGAGACGTTCGAGCGACGCTGGATGTCGTCGGTGCCGCGTTCCACCTTCTCGGCCGGCTCCGCCGGCACCCGGTCCCCCGGGACGCCATCCGGCCAGAGCCGGATCTCGCGGGCAGGCTCGCCGTCTGCGGCGCGGACCGAAGCCGGCAGGAGCGCGATGGCGAGCAGGAGGGACGACGGCAAGCGACGCATGGACAGGCTCCGTGTGCTGCGGGAAAGCGGCGTTGAATCAGGCGAGCGGGTTGTCTCGAGCGGTCAGCGGCCAGTCGACGCGCCGGCCGGAGAGCGAGGAGGCGAAGACGGCGGCGGTCATCTCCACCACGGTCTGGCCGGCGTACATCCCCGCGGTCGGCTCCCGATCCTCGAGGATCGCCGACACGAGATCGGCGGCCGCTCGCCGCGCCCATCCCGCCCGCTCGGCGGCCCGGTCGGCATCCCCTTCGGGCAGACCGGCGCCGATCCCCTCCGCACCGATCGGCTGCCAGGGCACCTCCTTGTCGACGCGCCACGGCGGCGCGTCCCGGAAGAAGGCGTGGGGGACGGAGTCGGGGCGGACATGGATCGTGCCCTTGGTGCCGACGAGCGTGAGGCCGAAGGCAGGCTGCTTGAGCCCGGCCTCGCGGACGCTGGCGAAGGAGCCCACCGGTCCGTCGGCGAGTCCGAAGGTGGCCGTCACCGCATCGCCGGCGATCAGGCCCAGGCCCTCCGGCCCCTCGACCGCGTCGGCCTTCGTGATCGGTTTGCCGTCGCGGGTGACCATCGCCTGGCACCACTGCGGCGCCCCTCCGAGGTCGACCATCATGTCGAGGACGTGGCAGCCGAGGACCCACAGGTCCTCGCCGCCGCCGCGGGCATCCTCCTTGCCGCGGCCGCGCAGTTCCAGGAGCCGGCCGAGGCGGCCGTCCTCGACGAGGTCGCGGACCACGCCGTAGGCCGGCCCGTGGCGGTTGACCATCGCCAGCGCCAGTTTCGTGCCCGACTTCCGACAGGCGGCGACGACGGCGTCGGCCTCGGCCGGGGTGCGGACGAAGGGCTTCTCCATGAAGATTCCCCGCACGCCCGCCTCCGCCGCCGCGATCGCCATCTCGGCGTGGCAGTCGACGTGACGCATGCAGATCGAGACGATGTCGGGCTTCACCGCGGCGAGCATCGCGCGCCAATCGCGGAAGGCGACGGCCGGATCGGAGGCGTCGAGGCCGAGCCTCCCGGCCGCCTTGGCCAGGCCCTCCGCCGACTCGTCGGCCACGGCGACGAGCGTGGTGCCGTCGATGGCGGTCCAGAGCTCGTCGATGGCGTGGCCCCAATCCCCCCGGCCCGTCCGTCCGATGACCGCCACGCGAAAGGGATCCATGTCCGCTCGCTCCTCCTGCCGCACGGAATCGCCCGGCGGTGCCGTCACCGCCGCACCGGGGGCCAGCGTATGATCGGAGCCCCCGCGGCGAATCGTAACACACCCGCGTCCCCCCTTCCCCCTCCGGTGCGCGATGCCCTGTGACCACGAGCACGCCGATCACGCAGGGGCCGCGTCGGGGGGCCATCGGCATGTGGGCCACGGCCACGGACACGGACATGCCTTTACCGG
>CAWUOA010000005.1:0-29796 GCA_963923225.1 uncultured Planctomycetaceae bacterium | reverse complement strand
GATCCTCTCTGGTCTCGTGGGCTCGGAGATGTGTATAAGAGACAGGTCCAGGGCGGGGGAACGGAGTTCGTTCAGGGGCGGAGGACGACCTTCACCAGCCCCGCCTCGCGGTCGTGGAGGCGTTGGAACCAGTCCGGCCCCTCCTCGAGCGGTGCCACCCGGCTGACGAACGACGAGAGATCGATCTTTCCTTCCGACACCAGCCGGATCGCCTCGGGATAGCTTCCGGCCGATGAACATGACCCCTGCAGGCGGAGCTGACGGGTGACGACCAACTGGAGCGGCATCTCGATCGACGGGGAGACGTTGCCGACGAGCACGACCGTGCCTCCCCGGGTGCAAGCCTCGATCGCCGTCCGCACCGGGGCCGTGGCGCCCACCGCCTCGAGGACGACGTCGGCGCCGTCGGTGTCCGGGGTGGAGGTGCCCCACCGGGCGGCGAGGCGGCCGGCATCGTCGCCGGCGGGAATCGTCTCGGTGGCGCCCAGGGAACGCGCCTGGGCGAGCCGTCCTTCGTCGAGGTCGATCGCCGCGATTCGCGGCACGCCGTAGGCCCGCAGCGAGGCCACGCAGGCCAGCCCGATCGGCCCGGCGCCGACCACCACCGCCGAGCGGGTGGCGGGGCCGACCTCCGCCAGATGCACTGCGTGCAGTGCGATGGTGAGGGGCTCGAGTAGCGAAGCGGCGATGAAGTCGAGGGAGTCGGGGATCGGATAGACCACCCGCCGAGGCACCACCACCTGTTCGGCGAAGCAGCCGTGACGCCGATAGGGGCCGCAGGACACGCCCAGCACCTGGCGGTCGGTGCAGAGGTTCTCCCGGCCGGCCCGGCAGTGGTCGCAACTTCCGCAGTAGACGGTCGAATCGAGTGCGACCCGTGTACCCACGGGCAGGTCGTCGCACCCCGCGCCGATCGCATCGACCGTGCCGGCCGCCTCGTGCCCCATCACCAGGGGGGGGATGCGACGGCCGGTGGCGCCGGTGTAGCCGTGGACGTCACTGCCGCAGATGCCACAGGCCGCCACGCGCACCCGCACTTCCCCCGGTCCGGGGGAGGGGGTATCGACGTCCGTGAAGTGGAGGCGGCCCGGCTCGGAGAGGAGAAGTGCTTTCATCGACGTGGGTGGATCCGCGGTGGAAGGCGGACGCCGGCAGGCGTCCGGAGGGGCTTGAACCCTCTGGAAACTGGGAATCCCGGCGGGGAATCGAGATCGTCGCCCTGCCGGCCCGAGATGGCCAGGCCGTTCGGGGGTGGGGCTTTCGCGGAGAGTTAGGGTAGCCCTCCTGCCGATGAATCCAACCCCAGCCACCGATTGCCCTTCCGGAAGCCGACGGCCTGCGGAAAGGGGAGGGGTTCGGGGGGGAAGGCGGGCGTCGAAGGGAGGAAAACGGGGCTCATTCCGGCAGCAAATCAGCGAGCGTGTTGACACCGGAGGCGCCCATTCATAGATTTTCCTCTTCGATCCCGCAGCGACGCCCGCGGCCTTACGGGCCGCCGGAGGCTGTCGCGGCCGGTCTTTCCCCATCCCTCGAATCACCGCAGCTTCGCCAGAAGCCGCGTGTCGTGGGTACAGGGGAGGGACGACATCGTTTTCGCCGGTTTCCCGCGGTCTCATCGCCGTGGCGAGCCGAGCCTGAACGCTGAGGGCGTCGTGCCGGCCTTCCCGCGATCGCCTCGCGATCGTGGTGTTCGGTGTGATCGGGATCGTCGTGTCGGTTTCGTCTCGCGTTCGATTCGGTTCGAGGTCGGTCAACGGGCCCGGCGACCCCCGTGGTCGCATGTCAGTATCAGGAGTCAGCCGTGGCAGGTCCGGCGCAGGAAATCATTCGTATTCGGATGGAAGCCTACGATCACAGCGTGCTCGACCAGAGTGCCGCGGAGATCGTCGACACCGCCAAGCGGACCAATTCCGAGGTGCACGGCCCGATCCCGCTGCCGACCAGGGTCGAGCGGTACACGGTGCTTTCCAGCCCCCACATCGACAAGAAGGCCCGGCAGCAGTACGAGATCCGCACCCACAAGCGCGTCATCGACATCGTCCAGGCGACTGCCAAGACGATCGAGGCTCTCAACAAACTGAGCCTCCCGGCAGGTGTGGACATCAAGATCAAGGCTTCGTCTCGGTAGTTCGGCTCGTTCGGTGTTCGGTTTTCATTCCCTTTGAAGGAGCGTCCGGCACGGCATGCTTGGAAGGCGTCGCGGGTAAGGCCAGTTTCCCGTCGTCGTGACTGTCCCGGTTTTTCCGGGGCTCGCGTCGAGATGGGGGTTGGTGCTCCCGCAGCCAGCGGCTTCGAGCGTGATCGGTAGGGCATCATCCGGCGTCGTCGCGTGCGCGGCGGTCGGCGGGGGTGCTTTGACGGCGTCAAACATGACTGCTCAACAAAAGACCAGGGTGGAGCGTGCGGTCCGGAAGGGTTTGCTCGGCCGCAAGGTCGGCATGACCCAGGTTTTCGACGCCAATGGCACGGTGGTGCCGGTGACGGTCATCGAGGCCGGTCCGTGCAAGGTTCTTGCCCTCCGCTCCCCCGAGCGTGATGGCTACTCGGCCGTGCAGGTCGGGTTTCTCGACAAGCCCCGTCGGCTGGCGAGTCGGGCCGTTCGCGGCCAGGTCGCGAGCCTCGACAGCAAGCGGTCCAAGCGTCTGGCCGAGGCGGGCGTCGCCGTCGGCGTGAAGGCGAATTGTGAGCCGAAGCGTTTCGTGCGCGAGTTCCGCGGCACGTCCGAGGGGGTCGAGGTCGGCCAGGATCTCTCCGTCGCCCTGTTCGAGGGCGTCGAGCGCGTCGACGTCACCGGCACGACGAAGGGGCGTGGCACCGCCGGCGTGATGAAGCGGCATGGCTTCAAGGGCCAGCGTGCTTCACACGGCGTCAAGAAGGTGCACCGCCACCAGGGTGGCACGAGCATGAACACCTCGCCGGCGCGTGTGTTCAAGGGCAAGCGCATGGCGGGCCGTTACGGCAACGAACGGTCGACGATGCGGAATCTGAGGGTCGTGCGCGTCGACGCGGAGAACAATCTCCTGCTCGTCCGCGGGGCCGTCCCGGGCCCCAATGGCACGCTGCTGGTGGTGCAGCAGACGAATCTGATCAAGAAGGTCGCCGGGCCCGGCGCCCCGGCCTCGAAGAAGAAGGCAGGTGGCAAGTGAATCTGGCTGTCTACGACCTGAATGGAAAAAAGGTCGGGTCGTACGAGATCGATCCGGCCGAACTCGCCCCGTCGGTCAACAAGCAGTTGCTCCACGACGCCGTCGTGATGTACCAGGCGAACCTCCGTCAGGGGACGCAGCGCACGAAGTCGCGTGGCGAGGTCGCCGGTTCGACGAAGAAGCTCTATCGCCAGAAGGGCACTGGCAACGCTCGTGCCGGCGCCCGTCGCAGCGGCACGCGTCGCGGTGGCGGCCATATCTTCGCCAAGCGTCCCCGTGACTTCGGCTACCGTCTGCCGCGGAAAGCCCTCCAGGCCGCGACTCGGATGGCCCTGGCCAGCCGGATCGCCGACGACGAGGTCCGTCTCGTCGACTCGCTGTCGCTCGAGGCTCCCAAGACCGCGGCCGTTTCCAAGCTGCTCGGGTCGCTCGGCGTCGCCGATCACACGGTGCTCGTCGCGCCCGAGAAGCACTGCGACACGCTGTGGAAGTCGGCACGCAACATCGACGGCGTGTCGGTGGCGCCCGTCGGCGATCTCAATGCCTGGACGATCCTCCGGCCGCGGAAGATCGTGATGACGACCGCCGCGATCGACGCGTTCCGCGCGTCCGCCAAGGCCAAGGCCAAGCCCGCGGCTGCCGGCAAAGCCCCTGCCGCCCGCAAGACCAAGCGAGGAGAGTGATCATGGCCGTACCCGTCCCGCCGCCCCCGGCGCTCAATCCGCGGCTCGGTCCCCATCAGGTGATCGTCCGGCCTCTGGTGACGGAGAAGGGGATGCACCGCGCCCAGCGCAACGGTGCTTATTCCTTCGAGGTGGTCACCGATTCGACGAAGGCCGACATCCGTCGGGCCGTCGAGGAGATGTTCAACGTCAAGGTCGAGAAGGTCGCCGTCCAGAACCGGATCGGCAAGGCTCGTCGCAGCCGGATGCGTCGGACCAGCACCAAGGCCTGGAAGAAGGCGATCGTGACCCTCAAGCCGGACTACAAGATCGAGTTGTTCTGACGCCCCGAGCCCACGGCGGCGCCGCCCCGCGAGGGTGTGGTGGCCGCCTGACCTGGCGACTCCCCCTCCGACTCCAGCACCAGAGCCTCTCCCATGGGAATCCGCACCTACAACCCGACCAGCCCCGGCCGTCGTGGCGCGAGCGTCTCCGATTTCAAGGAGCTGACTCCCGGCGCCGACGTCCCCAAGCATCTTCGCGTCCGGAAGAAGAAGAAGGGCGGTCGCAACAACCAGGGGAAGATCACGGCGCGGCATCGTGGCGGCGGCCACATGCAGCACTACCGCCTCATCGACTTCCGTCGCAACAAGGACGGCGTTCCTGGGAAGGTCGATTCGATCCAGTACGATCCGAACCGCACCTGCCGCGTGGCGCTGGTGGTGTACGCCGACGGCGAAAAGCGGTTCATCCTCGCCCCGGAAGGGCTTCGCGTCGGTGCGACCGTGCAGAGCGGCGCCGAGGCTCCCCCCGAGGTGGGCAACTGCCTCCCGCTGTCGGCGATCCCGCTGGGCATGCAGGTTCACAACGTCGAACTGCAGATCGGGCGCGGCGGCCGCATGTGCCGTTCCGCCGGCTCGGCCGCGGTCCTCGTGGCCCGCGAGGAGCAGTGGGCCCAGCTCACCCTTCCCAGCGGCGAAATCCGCCGCGTGCCCGCCGCCTGCCGGGCGACGGTCGGCGCGATCGGCAACTCCGAGCACATGAACGTCGTTCTCGGCAAGGCGGGACGCAAGCGTTGGATGGGCATCCGTCCGCACGTGCGTGGCACCGCGATGAACCCGATCGACCATCCGCACGGCGGTGGTGAGGGGCGCACCAAGGGCGGTCGTCATCCGGTCAGTCCGACCGGTAAGAGCGCCAAGGGCGGTGGCACCCGCAAGCCGCGGAAGCCTTCCGGTTCGGCGATCATCCGCCGTCGCAAGAGCCGTCGGTACGGGCAGTTGAAGCTGCGTTGAGAAGCCCGCCTCCCGGGGGCCGGGAGCCGGAGTCACCGAACACGATCCGATACGCCAGCACGAACACCAAACGGAACAGCAGGGGAGAGGGTCACCTCTCGGTTGAAACATGGGACGCAGTTCGAAGAAGGGGCCGTACGTCGACCCCAGGCTCTACGAGAAGGTCGAGGCCCAACTCGCCGGCACCAAGCGCGACCCGATCAAGACGTGGTCCCGCGCTTGCACGATCGTGCCGGAGTTCATCGGGCTGACGTTCATGGTCCACAACGGCAAGCAGCATCTGAAGGTCTTCGTCACCGAGGACATGGTCGGCCACAAGCTCGGTGAGTTCGCCCCCACGCGGACGTTCCGGGGCCACGGTGGCAAGGTGAAGGAAGCGGCGAAGTGAGTCGGTGATCGCGGCTCCTGCGGGCCGGCGGTCGCTCACGGCCGCCGCGTCGGCGAGGGGCACGAGGCAGGGATCGGCACGGGCCGGACGAGACGGGAAAGGGATCAACGATGGCGTACACGGCAACCCACAAGTTCGCGCGGATCAGCCCGAGGAAGGTTCGGCACCTCGCCGACCTGGTGCGCGGCAAGTTCGCCGACGAGGCGCTCGACATCCTCCGCTTCCAGCCGCATCGCGGCGCCCGGATGCTCGAGAAGGTGATCAAGAGCGCCCTGGGCAACGCCGAGCATCAGCAGGCGTCGGGTGTCGACGATCTGGTGGTGGTCGATGCCCGGGTCGACGGGGGGCCGATGTTCAAGCGGATCCGTCCGCGGGCCCGCGGCATGGCGTTCGGCATCAAGCGGCGGATGTCGCACATCAAGGTGGCGCTCGACAGCCCGGGTGAGTGATCGACGTCGGTCGAGGGCAGCAGGTTACACCGGCACGAATCGGAACCAGGCAACCAGTCAGGAACGAGTCATGGGACAGAAGGTCAACCCCGTCGGCTTCCGCACCGGCATCACCGAGCCGTGGAAGAGCCGTTGGTACGCTTCGAAGAAGGACTTCCGCACCCTCCTCATGGAGGACTTCAAGGTGCGCAAGTTCATCAAGTCGAAGTACCGTGCCGCGGCGATCCCGAAGGTGGAGATCGAGCGGACGCGCGACGAAGTCAAGGTGATCCTCCATTCGGCCCGTCCCGGCGTCCTCATCGGCCGCAAGGGGCAGGAGGTCGATCGGCTGCAGGACGAGCTCCAGGAGCTCCTCGGTTGCCGCGTGAATCTCAAGGTCGAGGAAGTCGCCCGCCCGGAAATCCACGCCCAGCTGATCGCCGAGGACATCTGCGACCAGCTCACCAAGCGTGCCGCCTTCCGGCGCACGATGAAGCGGGCCATGGACACCACCATGGACGCCGGCGCGCGTGGGGTGAAGATCCAGTTGGCGGGCCGTCTCGGCGGCGCGGAAATGTCCCGGTGCGAGAAGGCGATCGCGGGCTCGATGCCGCTGTCGACGCTCCGGGCGAAGATCGATTACGGCTTCTGCGAAGCTCCCACGGCGCAGGGGCACATCGGCGTTCAGGTGTGGGTCAACCAAGGCATGTACGAGGAGAGCGGCGATGGCGCTGATGCCCAAGAGGGTCAAGCACCGAAAAAGCCAAAGAGGTCGTATAAGAGGTGACGCCTCCCGTGGCAACCGCGTCGTCTTCGGCGACTTCGGCCTCCAGGCCGAGCAGCCGGGTTGGCTCGCGGCGGCGACGATCGAGGCGGGGCGCATCGCGGCCAGCCAGTACCTCCGCAACGAGGGCCGGCTGTACGTGCGCGTCTTCCCGCACAAGTCGATCACCTCGATTCCCCTCGAGACCCGAATGGGCAAGGGGAAGGGCGAGCCGGAGTACTGGGCCGCGGTCATCAAGCCGGGCACGGTGCTCTACGAGATCGGCGGAGTGTCGGAGGAAGCGGCGCGGGTGTGCCTCGCGCGACTGGCCCACAAGATGCCGATCCGCGTCCGGTTCGTGAAGCGTCGGGCGATGTGAATCGTGGATCGAAGGGTCCGAGCGTTCGGTACGTACGGTGGGTGACGGTCTTTGGAGCGGATGGCAGCGATGAGCAAAACGACTGAACTGCGGGCGATGAGCGACGAGCAGATCCGTCTGACGTGGAAGGACGCTGCGGAGACGCTCTTCAAGCTCCGCCTCCAGGCGCAGACCGAGAAACTCGCCTCCCCGTCCGACGTGAAGAAGCACCGGCGCACCATCGCCCGTTGTCAGACGCTCCTGGCGGAGCGGGGCAGCGTGGTGGCTCCGGCCGCGGGGCCGGACGGCGCGCCCGCCGAGGTCAAGGTGCAGCACGACGTCACCGCCCACGAGAAGCATGCGAAGAAGAAGCCCCTCTCCGGACGGGCCAAGGTGAAGGTTCCGAAGAAGGGGGCGGTGGCCACGCGTCGGCGCTTCCAGAAGCGCACGCAGAGCGGGAAGTGAGCCCGGGGATCCCCCGGGGGTGAGTGAGCGGATCGGAGCACGGGAAACAGCAGGGCAGATCAAAGCCGGCGCGTCACGCAGGCCGGAAGAGCCAGACAGGAAGCAGTCATGCCAAGGCGAGTGGAAACAGGCACGGTGACCAGTGCCGCAGCGAAGAAGACCCGGCGGGTCGAGATTCCGCGCGTGGTGCGTCACCCGAAGTACGGCCGCATCCTCCATCGGCGGACGGTGTGCCACGTGCACGACGAGAACGAGACCTCCGGCCCCGGAGACATCGTCGAGATCGTCGAGTGCCGTCCGCGCAGCCGGCTGAAGCGCTGGGAACTGGTGCGGGTGGTCACGAAGAGCACCGCCGTCGACGTCGCGTCGCTGCGGAGCGGTGCCCGGGCCACGCAGCTCAAGGAATCGGCCGCCAAGGCCGAGGAGGCCTCCGCGACCGGCCGTGAGGCCGGGGAAGGAGCCGCCAAATGATCCAGATGCAGACCCGCCTCGTCGTGGCGGACAACACCGGCGCCAAGGAAGTGATGTGCTTCAAGGTGCTCGGCGGCAGCAAGAAGCGCACCGCCGGCATCGGCGACATCATCGTGTGCAGCGTGAAGAGCGTGATCCCGGGCAGCGACGTGAAGAAGAAGGCCGTCGTCAAGGCGGTCATCGTCCGTTGCAAGAACCCCACGCGGCGTGAGGACGGCAGTTACGTCCGGTTCGACACCAACGCCTGCGTGATCATCGACAACGACAAGAACCCGAAGGGCACCCGCATCTTCGGCGCGGTCGCACGCGAACTGCGAGACCGCAATTTCATGAAGATCGTGAGCCTGGCGAGCGAGGTGGTCTGATGTTGATCCGTTCCGGCGACTTGGTGGAAGTGCAGACCGGCAATGCCAAGGGCACCCGTGCCAAGGTGCTGTCGGTGCGCCGCGCCGACGGCAAGGTGGTGGTGGAGGGCGTGAATCGCGTCTATCGTCACATGCGTCGCAGCCAGAAGAACCCCCAGGGGGGGCGGCTGAGCAAGGAGATGCCGATCGACGCCTCGAACGTCCTGCTCGTGTGCAGCGCGTGCGGCAAGGCGTCGCGGCTGGGGGTGAAGATCCAGGCCGACGGCGGCCGGGCGAGGGTGTGCAAGAAATGCGGGGCCGACCAGGGAACGATCCGGAAGGCCAAGGCGAAGCAATGACGCGGATGCCGGTCCCGTGACGGGCCCGGTCGACGTATCGGAACATCGGAAGGACGGTTGCGATGGCGAAGAAGACGAAAGCGGCGGACGCGGCCGAAGCCGCCCCTGCGGGCACCCCCCGTATGCTCGAGCACTACCTCACGACCGTGCGCCCGGCGCTCGGCAAGGCGCTCGACCGCACCAACCCCCATGCGATTCCGCGCCTCGAGAAGATCGTGGTGAACATGGGCGTCGGCGTGGCGGTGACGGAGAAGAAGTACCTCGAGGAGGCGATCAACGCCATGACCCAGGTCACCGGTCAGAAGCCGGTGGCGACGCTGTCGAAGGCGGCGGTGTCGGGTTTCAAGCTCCGCGAGAACCTCCCCATCGGCTGCAAGGTCACGCTCCGCGGACGGCGGATGTACGAGTTCCTCGACCGGCTGGTTTCGTTGGCGCTGCCCCGGGTCCGCGACTTCCGCGGTCTCTCGGCCACCGCGTTCGACGGCCACGGCAACTACAGCCTCGGGCTCTCGGAACAAATGGTGTTTCCCGAGATCAATCCGGACAAGTTCACGCGGCCCCAGGGAATGAACATCACCCTCGTGACGACCGCCCGCACCGACGACGAGGCGCGGCAGTTCCTCCGGGCGATGGGCGTGCCTCTGAAGAAGGACGGGGACGAGGGTGCCGCGGCGTAGCGGCACGGATCGAGTCGGTCTCTGTCCTCCGGCGAACGTGGGGGAGAGAGGCGGAGGAGTACCGAACCAGGTTGCGGCCGTGATCGCGGCCACCGTTGGAATCAACTATGGCAAGCAAGTCCAAGATCGCCGCCGCGAAGCGTCCGGCGAAGTTTTCCAGCCGCAAGGTGCAGCGATGCATGCTCTGCGGGCGTCCCAGGGCGGTGTACCGCAAGTTCGGTCTGTGCCGGATTTGTTTCCGGAAACTCGCCGATCAGGGCTGCATCCCCGGGGTGAGGAAGGCGAGTTGGTGACGCCTTCCCGACTCTGGGCGAATCGGCCCGGGGGGGGCAGGCGGATGACGAGTCCGGAGCGTCGCCTCGGTGAGGCGGTGCCGGGCGACGTCGGGTGACGGGTTGGGTCGCGGTCGCGACAGCTTGGTTCGGGGCGACGTAAGTAGGGTTCGCACGCTCGGTTTCCGGGTTCACAGTTTCGAAAGGGCTCTCTGGACATGATGACCGATCCGATCGCCGACATGCTCACGCGCATCCGCAACGCGGTGCGCGTCGAACGCGCCATCGTGGAGGTTCCGAGTTCCAAGGTGAAGCGCGGCGTGGCGGACGTCCTCAAGCGCGAGGGCTACATCTGGGATTGGAAGGAAGTCGAGGGGGAGCCTGCCGCCAAGCTCCAGCTCGAACTCAAGTACGGCCCCAACGGCGAACGTCTGATTCGCCACATCCGCCGCGTGAGCTCCCCCGGACGGCGCGTCTACAGCCGATCGGTCCGCCTCCGTCCGGTGCTCGGTGGCCTGGGGATTTCGATCCTCTCCACCAGCAGCGGCGTCGTGAGTGACCGCGAGGCCCGGCAGCGGAAGCTCGGTGGCGAAGTGCTGTGCGAACTGTGGTGAGATGCCGCTCGCGGCGGATGTAGTACGGGTCGATGTCGGCGAAGCGATGGCGGTCGGACGGTTGAGCAACGAAAGGTCGAGACATGTCACGGATCGGTAAGGCTCCGGTGCAGATCCCGAAGGGGGTCAAGATCGCCATCGACGGCGATCTGCTCAAGGTGGAAGGGCCGCTCGGCAAGCTCGAGCACCGCGTCCACCCCGCGGTCAAGGTCCAGGTCGATCCGGCCGACGGGCAACTCAAGGTCACCCGTTCCGGCGACGACCGCGTCTCCCGCTCGATCCACGGCCTCACCCGCGCACTGGCCGCGAACATGGTCGAGGGTGTCTCCAAGGGCTACGAGAAGAAGCTCGAGATCGTCGGTGTCGGCTACATCGCCGCGATCCAGAAGAACGTCCTCCAACTCCGTGTCGGTTTCGCCAACGAACTGCAGGTGCCGATTCCGGCCGGACTGAACGTGGCCTGCCCCGACCAGACCCACATCGTGATCAAGGGCATCGACAAGCACCTCGTCGGCCAATTCGCCGCCGAGGTCCGTGCCCGCCGCAAGCCCGAGCCCTACAAGGGCAAGGGGATCCGCTACGAGAACGAACAGGTCCGTCGCAAGGCCGGCAAGGCGGTCACCAAGTAACGGAAGGGGCTCCGCCCGCGGGCCCGCTCCTCCACCGATCCGATCCCAGAAACCCTCCACCCGGTCACTCTCCCATGGACCACGCCCGTACGATTCTCCGGCAGCGCATGCGTCGCCGGCACCGCGTCCGCCGGAACATCCGCGGGACGGCGGAGCGCCCCCGTCTGGCGGTCTTCCGCACGCACAAGCACATCTATGCCCAGGTGATCGACGACGCGTCGGGCAAGACGCTCGTCTCGGCCAGCACCATGGACAAGTCGCTCCGCTCCGCCGTGGGCTTCGGCGGCAACAAACAGGCCGCCGAGGCGATCGGCAAGGCCGTCGCGGAGCGTGCCAAGGCAGCGGGGATCAGCAAGGTTTGCTTCGATCGCGGCGAGTTTCGTTACCATGGTCGCGTGGCGGCGCTGGCCGACGCCGCGCGTGCCGCAGGCCTCGACTTCTGATCCGCGCCACCTCTTTCCGACCCGAACACCAGCACACCATCCGGAGCATCGAAGACCGTGTCGAGCAGCAGCAGTCATGGCCGGGGAGGCGATTCCCGGGACAGTCGGGGCGGTGAGCGCGGCGGAGAGTTCGCCGAGAAGGTCGTCAAGGTGCGGCGCTGTGCCACCGTCGTGAAGGGGGGGCGGCGGTTCAGTTTCGCCGGTCTCGTCGTCGTCGGGAACGGCCGCGGCAAGGTCGGTTGCGGCTACGCCAAGGCCAACGAGGTGCCGCCTGCCGTCGAGAAGGCGATCAAGGACGGCATGAAGAACCTCATCGAAGTCCCGGTCGAGGCGGGGACGATCCCGCACCGTGTGGAGGGCACCAGTGGCACGGCCAAGGTGATCCTCCTTCCGGCGAGCCCCGGCACCGGTATCATCGCCGGCGCCGCGGTCCGGGCCGTCTGCGAGTCGGCCGGCATCCGCGACGTCCTGACCAAGGCCCACGGTTCGACCAATCCGGTCAACCTCGTGAAGGCGGCCCTCGACGGTCTCAAGCAACTCCGCACCAAGGCGGAGGTTGAGCGGCTCCGGGGCGTGTCGTTGTCCTGAGGCGGGGCGAAGGCAGACGCGGCGCCCGGGACGACCCGGCATTGGAAACACGGATCAACGAGCAAGGGACGAGGCGATGAAGGTCAACGACGTCAATCAGGGCATCCACAAGAACAAGCGCCGGCTCCGGATCGGGCGCGGGCCCGGCTCGGGCCGTGGAAAGACCTCGGGCCGCGGCCACAAGGGCCAGGGCCAACTCGCCGGCTGGAGTGCCGCGGGAATCTTCGAGGGTGCCCGGATGCCGATCATCCGCCAGATCCCGAAGCGTGGATTCCACAATCGTCATGGCCGCATCGTGATCTCGGTGAACGTCGACGATCTCGACGCGGCGTTCTCCTCCGGCGCGGAGGTGACCCCCGATTCGTTGCGGGCCGCCGGGCTCGCGAAGGGCATCTGGGATTCGCTGAAGGTTCTCGGCGACGGCAAGATTTCCAAGGCCCTCAAGGTTTCCGCGCATCACTTCAGCGCCCAGGCCCGCCAGAAGATCACCGCGGCCGGTGGGCAGGCGATCGACCTCCCTGGGCCTGCCCCCGTGGTCAAGAAACAGAAGAAGGCCGGACGGAAGAAGGCTGCCGGGGGCTGAGGTTCGCGTCTCTCGATCCGCACCAGCCGCCGATCGCGGCGCGGCGGTGACGAGCCCGAGCGGGGATCACTGGCACATGCACCGGCCGATCGCAGGCCGAAGCGGTTGTTGGGCGAGGAGTGAGCGGGCCGCACGGAGGCGTCTTGTTTTCACGCCGAGGGGAGCAAAGGAGTCGTTCTCGTGCTCGAAAAGCTGCGGATCATCTTCACGATTCCTGAGCTGCGTCAGAAGATCCTGCTGACGCTCGGACTGCTGGCGATCTACAGGGTGGGCTGGCAGGTGCCGCTCCCGATCATCGACCCAGACGCCATGGCGGCGTTCGGGAAGGAAGCCGGCGGGTTCGCCGACATCCTCAAGAC
Source organism: uncultured Planctomycetaceae bacterium (assembly GCA_963923225.1). Lineage (GTDB taxonomy): Bacteria > Planctomycetota > Planctomycetia > Pirellulales > UBA1268 > QWOP01. The sequence continues at coordinate 16,952 of CAWUOA010000005.1, read as the reverse complement.
GGTGGCGGTGTTCTCCGCCAGTCAGCTCTCCCAGGCGACGATCTTCGGCCTGGGGATCATGCCCTACATCTCCGCGTCGATCATCTTCCAGCTCCTCGGCACCGTGTGGCCACCGCTCGAGCGGCTGACCAAGGAAGGGGAGGCGGGCCGGAAGAAGATCAACGAGTACACACGCTATGCGACGGTCCTGATCTGCCTCGTGCAGAGTTGGGCCTACGTCGCCTTTCTGGCCAACACGAGCGTCGGTGAGAAGCCCCTCATCCAGTCGAGCTTTCTGGTGGATGGCCGGCTGCCGCTGATGTGGCAATTCGTGGCCGTGATCACGATGACCGCCGGTACGATCTTCCTGATGTGGCTCGGCGAGCAGATCGACGAGTTCGGTATCGGCAATGGCATCAGCCTGCTGATCATGGCCGGGATCCTCGCCGGCATGCCGAGCGCCCTGGTGCAGCTGGCGGGTGATACCAACTGGGAACTGGGCGGTGGCGGTGGCAAGATGGGCATCGAGACGATCCTCGTCCTGGTGGCGCTGTTCGTCGGCGTGGTCGCCGGTGTGGTGTTCATGACCCAAGGCCAGCGACGGATCCCCACGCAGAGCGCCAAGCATGTCCGCGGCCGCCGCGTCTACGGCGGCACCCGCCAGTACCTTCCCCTCAAGGTGAATCAGGCCGGCGTGATGCCGATCATTTTCGCCAGTTCCCTGCTCCTCTTCCCCCAGATGCTCTTCCAGTACCTGCACAGCGCGTTTCCGGGCAACGCGATCCTCAACACCCTGCAGGAATCGTTCACGCGCGGGCAGTCGTTCCTCTACAACGCGCTGTTCGTCGCCTTGATCTATTTCTTCTGCTATTTCTGGACGGCCATCACCTTCAATCCCAAGGAAGTGGCGGACAACCTCAAGAACTTCGGCGCCTTCATTCCCGGCTATCGGCCGGGCAAGCGGACGGCTGATTACCTCGAACGGGTGATGGAGCGGATCACGTACGTCGGGGCGGGCTTCCTGGCGCTGGTGGCGATCATCCCCACGATCGTCGGCGGAGCCCTCGGGATCCCGGCCCAGATCGCGAGCTTTTACGGCGGCACGGGTCTGCTCATCGCCGTGAGCGTGGCGTTCGATCTGGTGCAGAAGATCGACAGCCACCTCGTGATGAGGAACTATTCCGGTCTGCTCGAGAAGTCCTGAGCGCCGTCCCTCCCGGGGACGTGACGCGAGGTACAGACGTTCCACGACTCCCGTACCGCAACCGTCTCCCTCCATCGACCATCGGGACCGCCATGCGGATCATCCTCATCGGACCGCCGGGGGCCGGGAAAGGGACGCAGTGCCAGCGCCTCGTCGATCACCTGCATGTGCCCCACCTCTCGACCGGCGAAATGCTCCGGGCGGAGGTTCGCTCCGGCTCTCCGGAGGGCCTGCAGGCCGCGTCGTTCATGGACCAGGGCCAGCTCGTCCCTGACACGATGATTCTCGGCATGGTGACCAAGCGGCTGGAGGGAGCCGATTGCCGGTCGGGATTCCTGCTCGACGGTTTTCCCCGCACGTTGCCGCAGGCGTCCACGCTCGACGAGCTTCTGGAACGGCGGGCGATGAGCGTGGACGGAGTCCTCGAGCTGGCGGTTCCCCGGGACGAACTGGTGCGGCGGATGCTCGCCCGGAAGCGGGCCGACGACAATCCCGAGATCTTTTCCAAGCGGATCGCCAGCTTCGAGGTGCAAACGGCTCCGCTGCTGCGCTACTACACGCAGCAGGGCAAGCTGGCGACGATCGACGGGCTGGGGGATGCCGACGAGATCTTCGGCCGGGTCAAACAAGCGCTCGAGCGGTTCCGTCGTCACGCGTCGCGCCGCTAGGCTGGCGAGTGCGCCGTGGTCTCCAGGGATTGTCCACGGAGCCGATCGGCGGTGCGTTCGTCCGATTGCTATAGTGGCTGCCGGAAGGCTTCTGTGAGGGTGTGGACGACCGTGGTGAATCTCCGATCGCAGCGTGAAATCGGCCTCATGCGACGGGCCGGCCTTGTCGTGTGGGGCGCCCACGAGGTTGCCGCGTCGATGGTCCGGCCCGGGGTGACGACCGGGGAGATCGACGCCGCGGTCGAGGCGTTCTTCCTCCGGCACGGCGCCGTTCCCCTGTTCAAGGGGGTGCCTGGAAAGGTGCCGTTCCCCGCGGTGTGCTGCATCTCGGTCAACGAAGAAGTGGTTCACGGGATCCCTGGGCCGAGAGTGCTGCGGTCCGGTGACGTGGTCAGCATCGACACCGGTTGCAGTCTGGGAGGGTGGTGCGGGGATTCGGCCCGCACGCACCCGGTCGGGGCGATTTCGGACGAGGCCCGCCGCCTGCTCGAGACGACTTCCGGCGTCCTCGATCTGGCGATCGACCTGATGGGGAAACGCACTCGCTGGAGCGACGTGGCCACGGAAATGGCGACGTACGTGCGGGACCGCGGTTTTTCGGTGGTGGAGAACTTCGTCGGTCACGGCATCGGCCGGAAAATGCACGAAGATCCCCAGGTGCCGAATTACTGCTCTCCGGCGTTCCGACGAAACTACGATTTCGATCTCGAGCCTGGTCTGGTGATCGCCGTCGAGCCGATGGTGAACATGGGCACGAAGAAGGTCAGAGCCCTCCCCGATCACTGGACCCAGTCCACGGTCGACGGGTTGGCCAGCGCCCATTTCGAACACACCATCGCGATCACGGAGAAGGGACCGGAGGTGCTCACCCGTGCCCCCGATGACGGCGAGTCGGCGCCAGCCTGAGGCGGGGTTGGGCCCGGGCGGCCCCTCCAGGAAGGGTTTTCCTGTTTTTTTCCGCCAATCCCCGCATTTTGCGACCCTCCCCTTGTGGTCCGGGGGGGAGGGTTTCTATAGTTGAGGACTTTCCGTCAGACTTCCCAGATCCCGTTGAAGGCGTGGGCGGCCGCCGCCACGACGCACGTATGAAGGTTCGCGCCAGCGTTCGTCGCATTTGCGACAAGTGCAAGATCGTTCGTCGCCGTGGCGTCGTCTTCGTCGTCTGCGAGGATCCGCGCCACAAGCAGCGGCAGGGCTGACTGTCGGAATCGTCGGTGTTTTGGTCGGCACTCAGGTGTCGATCCGGCTTCCGGCGTGACCCGTCCTTTCCGGCATGTGTCGCCCGGCCCGCTCCCGCGGCTGTCGGCACCTGGCCCGATTCGGTCGGTGGCGCGGTTCTGGCCCGGCCGGCCCGCTCCGGTCGAACTCGCCACGGGCCCGCCGATTCAAGTCCGACGACATCGAACCCCGCAGTTCATCAGATACGCACGCCGCCGGGCTCGCCCCCGGTGAATTGCCTCCATCCGCGAGATCGCCATGCCCCGTCTCCTCGGCGTCGACATTCCCTCTGAGAAGAAGACTTTTTATTCGCTGCAGTACCTCTACGGTGTCGGCCCTCGTGTCGCCCGGGAGTTGTGCCACAAGGCGGGAGTGGATCCCGAGGGGATGGCGAAGAACCTCCATGAGGACGAACTCGCCCGCCTGGCGGCGCTGATGGACAAGGATTACGTCGTCGAGGGGCAGCTGCGCCGGCAGGTGGCGCAGAATATCTCCCGTCTCAAGGACATTCAGAGCTACCGCGGTGTCCGTCACCGCCGCGGGCTTCCGGTTCGTGGGCAGCGCACCCGTACCAACGCCCGCACTCGCAAGGGTCCGAAGAAGACCGTGGCCGGAAAGAAGGGCGTGAAGGACCTCAAGTGAATTCGGGGGCCGGGTGCGGGGCGCGGCCTCTCGGGCGTCTCCGGTGTCCGGTCCGTCGCTCGTGTGCCGAGGTTTTCGGAGGTCGGCGATTCGAGGGTAGTCTGGGGTAGTCGTTCGCGGGCTTCGGTCCGGTCGGCGGCAAGGGAGTCGCCGGGCGTCGGGCAGGTCAGGTCTCAGGGTTCATTCCGGGATACAACGATTCATGTCGAAGGTTGCCAAGGCGAAGAAGAAGAGTGTGTCGGCGGGGATCGCCTACATCACCGCGAGCTTCAACAACACCACCGTGACGATCACCGACACCAAGGGCGACACGCTCTGCTGGGCCAGCGGTGGCACGTGTGGATTCAAGGGGAGCCGCAAGGGGACTCCGTTCGCCGGCCAGTGCGCCGCCCAGCAGGCGGCGGAGAAGGCCGCCAAGTTCGGCGTCAAGGATCTCGAGGTCCGGGTGCGTGGCCCCGGGGGCGGTCGTGAGAGCGCCATCACCGCCCTCCAGGCAGCCGGCATGAACGTGAAGAGCATCGAGGACATCACTCCGCTGCCCCACAACGGCTGCCGCCCCCCCAAGAAACGCCGCGTCTGACGCCCTGCCGCGATTTCGCCTCCGGTCGTCCGCACCACCAGTCACCGTCATCACCTCCTCAACCCCGACTCCCTGTCCGCCGAGCGGTTTGCCCAGGTCGGGCGGGTCGGAAGCCAACCTGTCACTCCGCCGGCCTGTTCCGTCGGGGCATCGTCATCTCACGAACGGGAATCCATGGGACGCATCACCGGACCTGTCTGCCGCCTCTGCCGTCGCGACGGCTTGAAGTTGTTCCTCAAGGGAAGTCGTTGCGACACCGGCAAGTGCGCGTTCGAGCGTCGCAGCACGCCGCCTGGCATGGTGCAGAAGCGCCGTGGCAAGCCGACCGAGTACGGCATCCACCTCCGCGAGAAGCAGAAGGTGAAGCACTATTACGGCGTTCTCGAGCGCCAGTTCCGCACCTATTTCGCCCGGGCCGAGCGCGGCAAGGGGAATACCGGCGAGTCGCTGATGTCGCTCCTGGAACGCCGGCTCGACAACATCGTCCACCGGGTCGGCTTCGCCGCTTCCCGTGCGGCCGCGCGGCAGATGGTCCTTCACGGCCACATCACCGTCAACGGCCGCCGGGTCGACGTGCCGAGCTATCTCGTCAAGGCCGGCGATCTGATCCGCGTCAAGAATCGCACGAAGAGTCTGCAGTTGGTGCACACCACGCTGACTTCGAGTCGTCGGGAAGTTCCCGATTTTCTCTCCCGTTCCGAGGCGGGCGTGCCCGAAGTTCGCGTCGATCGTCTTCCCGCGGCGGACGACGTGTCGATTCCGGTGCAGGCCAACCTGATCATCGAGTTGTGCTCCAAGTGACCTCGGCCACGGCCGTCAGGTTTTTCGCTGCCCCGCACACTCGCTCCGAACACCGATCCAAGGCAAGGAGAATCGCATGCACATCCGCTGGCGTGGACTCGAACTCCCCAGTTCCGTCACTTCCGACCCCAAGACGCTCTCCGGCACGTACGGCAAGTTCGTCGCCGAACCGTTCGAGCGGGGCTTCGGGACGACGGTGGGCAACAGCCTGCGCCGCGTGCTCCTCTCGAGCCTCGAGGGAAGCGCGGTGACGCAGATCAAGGTCGGCAGCGCCCTCCACGAGTTCAGCACGATCAAGGGGGTCCTGGAGGACGTCACCGACATCGTCCTGGCGGTGAAGAGCCTCGTGGTGAAGAACCACAGCGACTCCACCCGCGTGATCCGGGTGGAAAAGAGCACCAAGGGCCCCATCACCGGCGCCGACATCCAGACCGACGAGGCCGTCGAGGTGGTGAGCAAGGATCTCGTCCTCGCCACGCTCACCGACGACGTGCCCTTCGAACTCGAGATGGTGGTCGAGAACGGGCGCGGGTACGTGCCTGCCAGCGAGCACAGCCCCGATGCCCAGGAGATCGGCATCATTCCGGTGGACGCCGTGTTCAGCCCGGTCACCCGCGTCCGGTACGAGGTCGAGGAGACTCGCGTCGGCCAGAAGACGAACTACGACAAGCTGACCATGGAGATCTGGACCAACGGGACCGTGACCCCCGAGCTGGCGCTCGTGGAAGCCGCCAAGATCCTCCGCAAGCACCTCAATCCGTTCGTCGGTTACACGAAGGCCGGTCCGGCCGTGAGTCTCCCCGCCGCAGTCAGCATCTTCGACGTTCAGCCTTCGATCGAGGGACGCCTGGGCATGCTGGTTTCCGATCTCCGTCTCTCTGTCCGTGCCAATAACTGCCTTCACGAGGCGGGTATCTCCACGGTTCGCGACCTGGTGTCGCGTACTCGGGAAGATTTGATGGAACTTCGGAATCTCGGCGATGGTTCGGTTCAGGAAATCGAGGAGAAACTCCGCGAAATCGGTCTCAAGCTGGGTTTCTCGGCGGTGGAGGCCTGATCCAACCGTTCGTCTTTTCTGGCCGTACGCCCCGCGTTCCTCCCGCCATTCCCGCTCCCCGCACGATTCACGAAGGATTCTCCCATGCGTCACCGCCGTAAGGGCCGCGTTCTCGGCCGCAGTCCGTCGCACCAGCGCGCCTTGCTCCGCAACCTCGCCGCCGCGCTGATGCTCACCGAGCGTGAGACCGAGGCCGGTGAGGTCGGTGCCCCGAAGGTCGCCGGCCGCATCGTCACCACCGTTGCCAAGGCCAAGGAGGTGCGCCCGCTGGTGGAGCGGTGCGTCACGATCGCCAAGCGGGGCCTCCAGTCGGCCGAGAAGGCGAAGGTGTTCGCCAGTTCCGCCGAACGGAACTCGTCTGCGTGGAAGCAGTGGCGCGAGAGTGACCAGTGGCGGAAATGGGCAGCGGCGATCGCTCCCGCCGTCACCGCCCGCCGCCGGGTGGTCCAACTCCTCGGCGACAAGCACGCCGCCCGAATCGTGTTCGAGAAGATCGCCCCCCGGTTCGCCGATCGTCCGGGCGGGTACACCCGGATCCTCAAACTGTCCACACCACGATTGGGCGACGCCGGCCCGCGGGCCGTGCTCGAGTTCGTCGGCAGTGGCCCGACCATCGAGAAGGGCGCGGCGCCGCAGGTCCAGGCGCGGCGGCCTTCTCGCGGCGCCGGGGCCACCTGAGAACGCACTTGGGGGGGGCTCGCCGGATTCCTGGCCGGTGCTCCGGCCTTGGGGGAGGCGATCGGTTGGAAGATGGGCCGCTTGCGTGTATAAAAGAAGTGGCCCTTCCGTAGTCGTGCCGATCGAGGAAGTGGGGGCAAGCTTCTCGATCGGGCGCGGGCCGGTTCTGCCCACAGGACCATGGCACCCATGTTCTCACGCCCCCCTCTTCCATGTGGCCGTCCGGACTCGACGCTCGTCGTGTCCATGCAGGGCGCCTTGAGGAATCTCGCCGCGGCGGTGCTGCTCGTCCTGGCTGCCCTTCCGGTGGCCCAGGCCAAGGACCAGGACGCCGACGACCATTTCGGCATCCCGCAGGTGAAGTTCATCAACGACCAGGTGTCGGCCGGATGGGCGGACGCCGGCCTCAAGCCGTCGGAGATGGCGACCGATCACGAGTGGTGCCGTCGCGTCCACCTCGACATCATCGGACGCATTCCGTCGGTCAAGGAGCTCGACGAGTTCCTCGCCGACAGTTCGCCCCAGCGGCGAGCGCATCTGGTCGCCAGGCTTCTCGGCGACGAGTACATCGACGACTACGCACGCAATTGGACCGACGTCTGGACGACCATCCTCGTCGGCCGCAGCACCGAGAACGACAACGTCAATCGCCCCGGCATGCGGCAGTGGCTGAAGCGGGCCTTCTCCAAGAACGTCCCCTACGACCGCTTCGTGACGGAGTTGGTCACCGCCACCGGCATCAACAAGGCCGGCGAGAAGGGTTTCAACGGCGCCACCAACTTCCTGTCGGGCAAGCTCGAGGAAGGGGGAGTGCAGGCGACGGCGAAGACCGCCCAGGTCTTTCTCGGCCTCCAGGTGCAGTGCACCCAGTGCCACAATCACCCCTTCAACAAGGGGAAGCAGAACCAGTTTTGGGAATTCAACGCCTTCTTCCGCCAGACCCGCGCCCTGCGGAGGTTCGAGGGCACTCGCGACGTCCAGGCGATCGAACTGGTCGACGAGGACTGGGCCGGGGAAGGGGGGAACCCGACCCAGGCCGAACTGTACTACGAGCTCCGCAACGGTCAGATGAAGGTCGCCTACCCGGTGTTCGTCGACGGCACGTCGATCGATCCCAGCGGTTATCTCCCGGCGAAGCAGGATGACGGGACGACCTACGGCGTCAACCGCCGTCGCGAGCTCGCCCAGCTCATCGTCGACAGCCCGCTGATGCCGAAGGCGGCGGTGAACCGGGCATGGAGCCACTTCTTCGGTTACGGGTTCACCCGTCCGATCGACGATCTCGGCGAGCACAACGCCCCGTCTCACCCGGAACTCCTCGACGGGCTCGGCGAGCGGTTTCGTGAGCAGAGCTTCGACACAAAGGAATTGATCCGTTGGATCACCCTCTCCCGCGCCTACGCCCTCTCGAGCAAGATCGGCAAGGGCAACGCCGCGGACGATCCCTCGGTGGGTGAGAAGCCCCGGTTCTCCCACTTCTACCTCCGCCAGATGCGCCCCGAGGAGCTCTATCAGTCGCTTCTCACGGCCACCGAGGCCGATCAGACCGAGGAGCAGGGGGAAAAGGCGGCCGCCAAGCGCGACGAGTGGCTCTCGCAGTTCATCATCGCCTTCGGGACCGACGAGGGGGACGAGTCGACGACCTTCAACGGATCGATCCCGCAGGTCCTGATGATGTTCAACGGCGAGCTGATGAAGACGGCGACGGCGACCGGCAAGGGGGGATTCCTCGACCGTATCGCCGGCTCGAAGCTCTCCAATCCTCAGCGGATCGACGCCCTCTACGCGGCTGCGCTCGCCCGGAAGCCGACGAAGAAGGAAATCACCCTCTCGAACCAACTCCTCGCCGCCCGCAAGGGGGACGCCGTCGGCGCCCTCCAGGACATCTGGTGGGCCGTGCTCAACTCGAACGAGTTCATCATCAACCATTGACCGGTTCCGCCCGGATCGTGTCCCCGGCCGCCGTCCCCAGCCCTCCACCGAACGCCCCAGCCCAGGAGCCCAGTCATGCCCACGCCTTCGCCTCTCGTCGACGGGATGAGCCGCCGGCATTTCATGAGCCACCTCGCGGGGGCGGCGGCCCTCGCCGGGCCGGCGGCCACTTTCACCAGCTCGATCCTCGCCAACGCCGCCGACATGAAGAAGCGGCACAAGGCAGCCATCCTTCTCTGGATGGGCGGGGGGCCGAGCACGATGGACATCTGGGACTTGAAGCCCGGCGCCACGACCGGCGGCCCGTTCAAGCCGATCTCCACCAGCGCCGATGGCATCCAGATCAGCGAACACATGCCGCTGATGGCCCAGCAGATGCATCACATGTCGCTCGTGCGGTCGATGAGCACCCGCGAGGCCGACCACATGCGGGGCCGGTACTACATGCACACCGGCTACGTGCCCAATCCCAACGTCGAGCACCCCAGCTACGGGGCGGTGATCGCGCACGAGCTCGCCGACCAGGTGCCCGATCTGGAGATTCCGCCCTTCGTGTCGGTGGGTGGCGGCAGTGTCGGGCCGGGCTTTCTGGGGATGGCCTGGGCTCCGTTCGTCGTCGATTCCAACGGCAACGTCCGCAACCTCGACATGGGCATCGATCCGGCCCGGCTCTCGCAGCGGCTCGAGATGTTGACCGCGGTCGAGGGGCGGTTCATCGGCGAGAAGCGTGGGCCGTCGGCCGAAGATCACGCCAAGGTGCTCGAGAAGACGATCCGCATCCTTCGCAGCGACCAGATGGACGCCTTCAAGGTGGCCAAGGAGCCGAAGGAGGTTCAGGAACGCTACGGGAACACCGGCTTCGGCCGTGGGTGCCTGATGGCGCGGCGGTTGGTGGAGCAGGGCGTGCCCTTCGTCGAGGTCGACCTCGGCGGCTGGGACAACCATGCCGACATCTTCAAGACCCTGTCCGACCAGAAGCTCCCCGAGCTCGACAAGGCGATGAGCGCGCTGGTCTCCGATCTGGCTGACCGCGGTCTCCTCGACGACACGGCGATCGTGTGGATGGGGGAGTTCAGCCGCACGCCGAACATCAACGGCAACGGTGGACGGGACCATTGGGCGAGGAGCTGGTCCGTCGCGGTCGGCGGTGCCGGATTCAAGCGCGGCGTCGTGGTGGGCGAGACGAGCTCCGACGGCAAGGAGGTGGTGACCGAGCCGTACTCCTCCCAGGACCTCATGGCGAGCGTGCTCAAGTCGCTCGACATCTCCCTCGAGACCACCTTCACCTCGAAGAACGGCAGGCCGATGAAGATCGCCAATGCCGGCAAGGTGATCAAGGAACTGTTCGCCTGAGCGCCTCGCCCGCAGGCGGCGACGACGCGTGCAAGCCTTCCTCCGGGGGACGCGCCCCCGGAGGAGTGGCGGCGCTCGAAGGGACGCTCCGTCCCGTCCTTCTGCTGGTGCTGCCGACGCTCGTCGAGCAGATCCTGGCGATCTCCGTCGGCTTCACCGACAAATGGCTGGCGGGAAACCTTCTCGAGGGTCCTGCCTACCTCGCTGCCGCGGGGCAGGTGGCGTACGTGCTGGGGTTCCTCCCCGGGTTGTTCGCCGTGCCGGCCGTCGCCGCCACCGCCCTGGTCGCCCGCTGCGTGGGGGCCGGTGACATCGCCGGCGCGAGACGAGCCGCGGCGCAGGCGTTCCTCGTCGGCGTCACGATCGTGACGGTCGCCGCCGTGGGGGCCTGGCTGGGAGGCGCGGCGCTGGTGCACCGGCTCGGGCTCTCGCCCGACAGCGCCCGGCTGGCCACGGAATACCTGGCCATCGTGGCTCCGGGGCTGCCGGCGATGATGGTCATCGCCGTGGGGGTGGCGGTTCTCCGTGGCTCGGGCGACATGGTGGCGGGGCTCGTGTCGATGACCGTCGTGAATCTCGTCAACGCCGGGGCGAGCTTCGCCCTCGCCGCCGGGGTGGGAGGGCTCCCCCGACTGGGTTGGCACGGTCTGGCATGGGGCACCCTCCTGGGCTACTGCCTGGGGGCGCTGTGCACGGTGGCGTTCCTCGCCCGGCGGGCGAACGCGCCCTGTCCCGCCGCCGCCGACCTGCGGCCCGACCGGGGCTGGCTCCGCCGCATCCTCTCGGTGGGGCTGCCGGCCGGAGTCGACACCGTCGGCAACGCCTGTTGCCACCTGTGGTTCCTGGCGATCGTCAATCGACTGGGGGACGTCGACGCCGCCGCCCACTCGGTGGCGATCACGGTCGAATCGCTCGCGTTCCTCCCCGGCAGTGCCTTCGGACTGGCCTCGGCGACCCTCGCGGGCCAGTTCCTCGGTGCCGGCGACCCGGCTCGAGCCCGGCGCAGCGTCAGGCTGGCGGCGGCCGGGGGGATGGCGCTGATGACCGCCATGGGGACGGTGTTCCTCCTCGCCGCCGACCCGCTGGTCGCCTGGTTCGTGGGCGGTGCCGGCCGTCAGCCGGAGGTCGCCGCGCTCGCCGCCCGGCTCGTGCGGATCGTCGCCTTCGCCCAGCCGCCGCTGGCGATGCTCATGGTCTTCTCGGGGGGGCTGCGCGGAGCGGGGTTCACGCGGCCGCCTCTGGTGGTGAATTTCCTCGGGCTGCTGCTGGTGCGGCTGCCGCTGGCGATGCTCCTGGCCTGGCCGGAGGTCGGGCTCCCCGGGGGGGGAGTGATCGGCGGCCTCGGCCTGGGCGCGGCCGGAGCGTGGTACGCCATGGCCGCCGACTTGGCCATCCGGGGGCTGGCGATGGCGGCGATCTTCGCCGGCGCCAGATGGACGCGAGCCGTCGTCTGACGGGAACGCCGTGGCGGCGGGGCCAGCGGCGATTGGCATGGTCGCCCGACGCGGCGACGATACACTCCACACGCGGGTTCCGCGGATCGCTCGCTCCGGGCGCTGCGCCGGCCCGCTTCCCGCGGAGTCGCTCCATGGCAGGGGATCTCGACGTCGAACAGTGGACGACCGCCGACGCCACCGACCTCTACGAGGTGGCCCGGTGGGGGAACGGTTACTTCTCGGTCGGCCCCAACGGCCACCTCCTCGTCCACCCCGACAAGAATCCGACGAAGAGCATCGACCTGAAGTCGCTCGTCGACCGGCTCCAGGTGCGGGGCATCGACCTTCCGATCCTCCTCCGGTTCGCGGAGATCCTCCAGCACCGACTCGGCGAGATCCACGGGGCCTTCGCGACGGCGATGAAGGATTCCGGGTACCGCGGCGACTATTGCTGCGTCTATCCGGTGAAGGTCAACCAGCAGCGGCAGGTGGTGGAGGAGGTGTTGCAGTTCGGCCGTCCCTACCGCTTCGGCCTCGAGGCGGGCAGCAAGCCCGAGCTCCTCGCGGTCATCGCCCTGGCCGACAACGAGACCCCGATCATCTGCAACGGCTTCAAGGACGCCGAGTTCATCGAGACCGCGATGCTCGCGCAGAAGATCGGCCGGACGATCATCCCGGTGGTGGAGCGGTTCTCGGAGCTGCACCTGATCCTGGAATACGCGGAGAAGCTCGGCGTCCGTCCGCGGATCGGCATGCGCGTCAAGCTCGCCGCCCGGGGAAGCGGCCGCTGGCAGGCGTCGGGGGGTTTCCGCAGCAAGTTCGGCCTCACCCCCAGCGAATTGCTCAAGGGCCTCGAGCTCCTCGCCTCCCGCGACATGCAGGACTGCTTCCAGCTCCTCCATTTCCACCAGGGGAGCCAGATCACCAACATCCGCCACATCAAGGCGGCGCTGACCGAGGCGTCGCGCGTCTACACGGAGCTCGTGCGGCGCGGCGCGGGGCTCAAGTACCTCGACGTCGGCGGCGGTTTGGGCGTCGACTACGACGGCTCGCAGACCAATTTCGAGTCGAGCGTCAACTACAGCCTCCAGGAATACGCCAACGACGTCGTCTACCACGTGCAGAACGCCTGCGACGAGGCGGGCGTGCCGCATCCGACGATCGTCTCCGAGAGCGGCCGGGCGGTCGTGGCCTATCACAGCATGCTGATTTTCGGCGTCCTCGGCGTGTCGGAGCATGGCGGCGACGGCGAGGTGGCGGAGCCCGCGGCCGAGGCGGAGCAGCCGCTCCACGACCTGATGGAGACCTACCAGAACCTCAACGTCCGCAACGTCCTCGAGAGCTACCACGACGCCCAGCAGTCGCTCGACACCGCCATGAGCCTGTTCGCCAGCGGCTACCTTCCCCTCGACCAGCGTTCGGCCGTCGAGAACATCTACTGGTCGATTTGCCGGAGGATTTCCAAGCTCTCGCGGCAACTCGACTTCGTGCCGGAGGAGCTCGAGGGGCTCACGCCGGCCCTCGCCGACACCTACTTCTGCAACTTCTCCCTCTTCCAGTCGATCCCCGACAGCTGGGCGATCAAGCAGCTCTTTCCCGTGATGCCGATCCACCGTCTCGACGAGCGCCCCACGCGCGAAGCCGTCCTCGGCGACGTGACCTGCGACTCCGACGGGAAGATCGACCAGTTCATCGACCGTCGCGACGTGAAGCGGACGCTCCCCCTCCACGCCTGGCAGAACGAGCCTTACTACCTGGGGGCCTTCCTCATCGGCGCCTACCAGGAGATCCTCGGCGATCTCCACAACCTCTTCGGCGACACCAACGCCGTTCACGTGAGCACCGACTCGCGTGGCGAGGTCGTTCTGGACGCGGTGATCAAGGGGGACACGGTCCGCGAGGTCCTCGACTACGTGGAGTTCGACTCCGAGCATCTCGTGCAGCGTCTCCGCGACGCCATCGAAAGCGCGGTGCGTGAAGGACGGATCTGCGACCAGCAGGCGGGCCGATTCCTCCGCTTCTACGAGGAGGGGCTGGGGGGCTACACCTACCTCGAGAGCCCGACGCAGTCCTGACGGGGGGCCGAAACGGCCCCGCGCCAAGGGGCAAAACGGCCTCGCCCCCGGGGCGGGGCATTGCTAGAGTCCGGCCAATCCCCGGAGTCCACGCAGTGTCACACCTCCGCAGCCGGTTCCTGCGGGGCGGGCTCGCGCTCGCCTCGGCCGCCGTCGTCGTCCTCCTCGGGGCGGGCGACCTCCGCGCCCAGGTTCAACGTCCCGGGGCCACCGCGGGGACCGCGCCGCAGGGGCAGCCGCCGCGGCCCCAGACGCCGGGTCAGCAGCCCGCGGCGCCGCAGGCACGGCCGCCGGCGCAGGGGCAGACGCCGGGCAAGGTCCAGCCGCAGCCGGGCCGGCCCGCCGCCCAGGGGGCGCAGGGCCAGCCGGCGGGGGTCCAGACCGCCTCGGGGCAGGGCGTGGCCCCGCGTCCTCCCCAGCCGAGTTTCCCGCAACTCACCCCCGAACAGGCCGCGGCCCTCGATCGCCTTCTGGCAGCCTGGGAGGCGCGCAACGCGGCGGTGAAGACCTGGTCGTGCGAGTTCTACAAATGGGAGTACAACGCCTTCGGGCCGGTCGGCCCGGCCGGCGACCGGATGGCGTTCGCCGAGAGCACCGGCGAGATCAAGTACGCGATGCCCGACAAGGGCCTGTTCAGGGTCAAGGAATCGAAGCAGTGGAACGCCCAGACCTCGCGCTACGAGCAGCGCCCCGGCGACACCGGCGAGCACTGGGTGTGCAACGGGACGAGCATCTACGAGTTCCGCCACGGTGATCGCCAGCTGCGCGAGACGAAGCTCCCGCCGGAATTGCGAGGCAAGGCGATCAGCGACGGGCCACTCCCCTTCGTGTTCGGCGCCAAGGCCGACACGCTGAAGAAGCGGTACGTGATGCGGATTCTCCCCACCCCGGGCGGCGGCAGCGACCAGGTGTGGCTCGAGGCCCTGCCGCGGACGCAGGCTGACGCCGCCAACTTCTCGAAGGTGGAGCTGATCCTGGGGGCCCGCGATCTGATGCCCTTCGCGATCCGCATCTACAAGCCTGGTGGACAAGACCAGGACGTCTACCAGTTCAACCAGAACACCAGCCTCGTCGACAAGGGGCTCGACCTGATTCGCGACTTCTCCAAGCCGGTGACGCCGCTGGGCTACACCTTCATCCTCGAGGATGCCGGTGCCGCGCCCCCCGCCGCCCAGCAGTCGGCCGCGCCGTCCGGCCAGCCCCGCCCCCGCTAGCCGGAGGCGGACGCCGACGCCCGCCACGTGGCGTTTCCCTTCCGGGCGCCGCCGGTATACTTCGGCCTCAGGCGGATGGCCGCCGCGGCGCCGCGAGAGCCCGGCCCCGACGGCGGCGTCGGAACCCTGCCCCGAGGCGTCCATGTCGCTCTACGACCCGTCGCACCCCCTCGCGCAACTCCTCCAACGCGACCGTCGCTACAAGGTGGACGCCTACCTCTTCGTGCTCGAGGCGCTGACCTACGCCCAGGACACGCTCGGCCTGGGTGCGGAGCCTCCCGAGGACGAGCTCGAGCCCCGTTCCGCCGACCAGGCCGGGCAGCCTGCCGGCCGGGGCAGGACCGGCCGTGCCCGCCGCCGGCCCGCCGAGCGGCACCTCACCGGGCAGCAGCTGTGCGAGGCGGCACGGTGCTACGCCCTGCAGCAATACGGCTTCCTGGCCCGCACCGTGCTCGGCACGTGGGGCATCCGCAGCACCCGCGATCTCGGCGAGATCGTCTTCAACATGATCGACATCGGTCAGATGAGGAAGACGCGCAAGGACAAGCGTGAGGACTTCCACGACGTCTACGATTTCGACGAGGCGTTCACCCGCGACCTTTCCTTCAGCGTTCCCGAGGGCCCCTGACGGGCGGATCGGGGGCGGCGGCCGCTCCGGGAGGAATCGTGCAGCGAGCCAGCGGGGCGGACGACACGGTGCGGGGGGCAGTCGTGCGCCGGCTGGCCGTCGCGGCGGCGCTCGAGTTCGCGTGGCTCTCGTTCCTGGTGTGGATGGCCGTCCGCGGAGGCTGATGCCGTCCGGCGCAGAGGTTCGGTGAACGCCCTTTTCGACTCCATTCCGCTCGGCGCCGCCTTCTTTCCGCTGGGGGTTTATCTCGTGGCGCTGGGGTGGGTGCACCTCCGCGGCCGTCCGTTCGCGATCGCGGGCGTGTGGGACGGCATCCTTCTCGGCGCGAGCCTCCTGGGATTGGTGATGGTCGGGCCGATCGCGCTGGTGCGGCCGGTGGTCGGCGCGTCGGCGTGGAGCTGGCCGATCTTGCTCCTGGTGTTCATCCTCGTCGTCGCGCTGTGCGTGCTCGTCTCCAGGCCGCGGTTGGTGGTCTACAACATCAGCGTCGAGCAACTGCGGCCGCTGGTCGCGGAGGCCGCCGCCGCGCTCGATCCCCAGGCCCGCTGGGCCGGGGAGACGGTGGCGCTGCCCGCTCGCGGCCTGCAGGTCCACCTCGACGGTGACGGCGTGCTGCGCACCGTGAGCCTCATCGGCATCGGTCGGCGCTCGGCGTACGAAGCCTGGAGCGAGTTCAGCCGCCGCGTCCGCCAGGCCTCGCGGCGCCTCCGGGTGAAGCCGAGCCCGTGGGGCGGGGTGTTCGCGGGGATCGGGGCCGTGCTGGTCCTCGTCGCCGTGTGGAGCTCCCTCGCCGCGCTGGTCGCGCCGAGCGGGGCCGCTCCGGTCCCGACGGCCGCCGTTTTTCCCGCACCCCCTGGAGCGACACCATGAGCCGGTCCCTCGACCTCTCCCCACACGGCATCACCGTCCCCGTGGTGATCCGCAACGCCCCCCCGGCCCTGCTCTACGAGGAGGCGGTGAACCGGGAGCGGGCCGGCATCGTGGCCAGCGGCGCCATCGCCATCCGCTCCGGTGCCAAGACCGGCCGGAGCCCCAAGGACAAGCACGTCGTCCGCGACCCGGCGTCGGAGAACGAGGTCTGGTGGGGGTCGGTCAACCACCCCATCGACGAGCACACGTTCCTCTTGAACCGGCAGCGGGCCATCGACTACCTCGACACGCGCGACCGGATCTACGTCTGCGACGGGTACGCCGGGTGGGATCCGGCGAGCCGCGTGAAGGTGCGCGTGCTCTGTGCCCGGGCCTACCACGCCCTCTACATGCACGACATGCTGATCCGCCCCACGGCGGCCGAGCTCGAGCGGTTCGGCACCCCCGACTACGTGATCTACAACGCCGGGCAATTCCCGGCCAACGTCCTCACCGAGCAGATCGAGAGCCGTACGAGCATCGACCTGTCGCTCGAGCGGCGCGAGCAGGTGATTCTCGGCACGGAATACGCCGGCGAAATGAAGAAGGGAGTGTTCACGCTCATGCACTGGCTGCTG